>JASHOF010000174.1 GCA_030041255.1 Acetobacteraceae bacterium | reverse complement strand
TCAATCTCCTGGTGCTACGCAACACCATGCCGGCGAACCTTCTCGATCGCTGCGCCCTGAGCCTGCCCATTTCGCGCCCCGGCGAGCCGCCGGTCGGGCTCATGCTGGTCGGCGAAACCATGGCCGACCAGCGCCTGTTCTCGATCGCTGCCGGCCTCGAGCGCCACCTGGCGTGATCGTTTTTCTGCTCTGCCCGGACTCCGCCCGACCGGGCCCGGCCCCTCACCACTGGCGGAACAATCCCGCCTTCACCACAATGAAGGGATGTCGCGCCGCAGCCTGGAGGTCACACCCGAGCTGATGCTGAGGGCCTATCGGGCCGGCCTCTTCCCGATGGCCGAGACGCGCCGCGGCGAGCGCCTCTACTGGCTCGATCCCGAGTTCCGGGGCATCCTTCCACTCGACCGCTTCCACTTGCCGCGCCGTCTCGCCCGCACTGTCCTGCACGGCCGCTTCACGGTCACCGCGAATGCCCATTTCCCGGCGGTGATCGCTGCCTGCGCCCGCCGCCGTCCCGGCCGGGAAGACACCTGGATCAACACCGAGATCGAAAGCCTCTTCAACGAGCTCGCCCGCCGCGGGCACGCCCACTCCGTGGAATCCTGGCGCGAGGGCCTGCTCGTCGGCGGCCTCTACGGTGTCGCGCTCGGCGGCGCCTTTTTCGGCGAGAGCATGTTCAGCCTCGAGACCGACGCCTCGAAGGTGGCGCTGGTGCATCTCGTCGCCCGCCTCAGGCTCGGCGGTTTCCGCCTCCTCGATACCCAGTTCGTCACCAGCCATCTCGCCCAGTTCGGTGCCATCGAAATTCCGCGCGATTCCTATCGCGCCGAACTGCTGGCCGCCGTGGAGGCGCCCGCCCGCTGGCTTGCCGCGCCCGATCCCGCCCTGCTCGCCGCCGCCATCCGCGCCCTGACCACGCGCACCAGGCGCCCCCAAGGTCAACCGGCTTGACCCGAAGCGTC
Source organism: Acetobacteraceae bacterium (assembly GCA_030041255.1). Lineage (GTDB taxonomy): Bacteria > Pseudomonadota > Alphaproteobacteria > Acetobacterales > Acetobacteraceae > JAKAWQ01. Next base: position 30,036 of record JASHOF010000174.1, on the reverse strand, counting down.
CGCCGTTCCAGCTTGCCCCCCTGCCTCAAGGAAAGGTCCCATGCGGACAAGCGTGATTTCCGGTCTCGGCGCGCTGGCGCTTGTGCTCGCCGCCGCCTCGGCTAACGCGGCCGACCAACCGCCCCTCACCCCCACCCGCGACGTCGCAGTCACCTACCAGGCCACGGACCCGAAAGGCGCGGTCCACGTGGTCCATATGAACTTCGACGCCGCCGGCCGGCGCCTGCACATCGACGTCGTGGGCCAGCCCGGCTTCCAGGTGATCGACCGCAAGGCCAACGTTTTGCTTTCGGTCCTTGAGACCGAGAAAATCTACCTCGAGCGCCCGCTCCCGCCGCAGGTCGGCAACCTGATGGACCGCAGCCCCAACATGCTCATGAAGAAGGGCGCAACCGCCACCGTGGCGGGGACACCCTGCACCCTCTGGTCGGTCCCGACCGGGCCGAACAGCCCCGATCTCCAGGCCTGCATCACCGCCGACGGCGTGGTGCTGAAAGCCGAGCCGGTCGGCGGCGGCGGTGCCGCGCCGCGTCTCGAGGCAACGTCGATCGTCTATGGGCCGCAACCGGCGTCGCTCTTCGTTCCGCCGGCCGGCTTCCGACGCATCCAGCCGACCATGCCGCCCGGCCCACCCGGCGCCGCACCCCCCGGAGTGCAGGGAGGGCCGCCTCAGCCGCCCGCGCCGCCGGCCCCCTCCAACCAGTGACCCAGGCTGCCTCCCGTCCCGTGAGAGGAACCTGAGCACCGCCGCCGGAGGGACGTGGCCGCGCCGGTGTCCTGCCCCCGTCGTTTGCAGCCCCGCTTGCTGCCCGCGGCAGCAGCCACAAGGGGATTGGCAGGCCCCTGAAAACGACGGGCTGGTGGGCAGGCCGGCCAGGCGGCAATGAGCGGCGGGCCGGCACACCAGCAGCCGGGCGAGGCGTGAACGGATGAACAAGAGCGTCGCACCGTGGCGGGACCGCAGCGGCCGTTTCTCGCCGCTCAAGGCGATCGTGCTGGCTCTCTTGCCGCTGCCTGCCCTGCTGCCCGCAGCACTTTGGGCAACCGGCACCCTGGCCGGCCACCCGGACCAGACCATGCTGCTGGCGAGTGGCTACTGGTCCGACCGCCTGCTGGTGCTCACGCTCGCGGTCACCCCCTTTTCGGCCCTCTTCGCCCTGCCGCGGCTCGTCCTGGTGCGCCGCATGCTGGGTCTCGCCGCCGGCGCCTACGCGCTTGCCCATCTCGGCGTCTATGCCCTCCAGCAGGACTTCGCCTGGGGCTTCATCGCCGTGCAGATGCTGAGCCATCCCGTGCTCACCGTCGGCACCCTCTCCATCCTCGCCATGGCGGCATTGGCGTTCACCTCCACCGACGGCTGGGTCCGCCGCCTCGGCCGCGCCTGGAAGCAGCTTCACCTGCTCGTCCATCCGGCAACCGTGCTGGCGCTGCTCCACACCTTCATGGAGGCCCCGACCTCGGTCGACCGCGCCGCGACATTCAGCGGCTTCTATCTCTGGCTCCTCGGCTGGCGGCTCCTGTCGCCTTCCTGGCGGCGCCGGCCGCTGGTCCTGCTGCTGCTCGCCGTTGCCGCAGCCGTGCTCACCGCCGGCCTCGAGGCCGGCTGGTACGCGATCGCCACCGGCATTCCCGCCGGCCGTGTTTTCGCCGCCAATTTTTCCCTCATCGCCGGGCTCCGTCCCGCCCATTGGGTCGGGCTTGCCGGGCTCGCGCTCGCCCTGCTCGTGGCGGCCCGCCGCATGATGACCCGCGCTCCCCGTTCGGGTATGAGCATCGCGGCACCAGGGAGAGTCTCCGGTGAACGAAATCCCCCGCCCGCAACCCGCGTCGCCCAACAGCCTGCGCAACGGGCCTGACCAGCGCGGGCGCTTCGGCGCCTTCGGCGGAAGATTCGTTGCCGAAACGCTGATGCCGCTCGTGCTCGATCTCGAAGCCGCCTACGAAAACGCCAGGCGCGACCCCGCCTTCCGCACCGAACTCGACGATCTTCTCACCCATTACGTGGGCCGGCCGAGCCCGCTCTGGCACGCATCCCGGCTCTCGGCCGTGCTCGGCGGCGCCCGCATCTATTTCAAGCGCGACGAGCTCAACCATACCGGCGCGCACAAGATCAACAATTGCCTCGGCCAAATCCTGCTCGCCCGCCGCATGGGCAAGACCCGCATCATCGCCGAAACCGGCGCCGGCCAGCACGGCGTCGCCACCGCAACGGTCTGTGCGCTGTTCGGCCTGCCCTGCACCGTCTACATGGGCACCACCGATATCGAGCGGCAGAAGCCGAACGTCTTCCGCATGAAGCTCCTCGGCGCCGAGGTCTCCCCGGTCAGCGCCGGCGCCGGCACACTGAAGGACGCCATGAACGAGGCGCTGCGCGACTGGGTCGCCAACGTGCGCAACACGTACTATCTCATCGGCACCGTCGCCGGCCCGCATCCCTATCCGATGCTGGTGCGCGACTTCCAGAGCGTGATCGGCGAAGAAGCCAAGGCCCAGCTCCGGCAGGCCGAAGGCCGGCTGCCCGATGTCGCCGTTGCCTGCATCGGCGGCGGCTCGAACGCCATGGGCCTCTTCCATCCGTTCCTCGACGATCCCTCGGTCCGCCTCATCGGCGTCGAAGCGGCGGGCAAGGGGCTGGACAGCGGGCTTACGGCTGCCAGCCTCTCGCGCGGCCGGCCCGGCGTGCTGCACGGCAACTGCACCTACCTGTTGCAGGACGACGAGGGACAAATCCGGGAGGCGCACTCGATCTCCGCCGGCCTCGATTATCCCGGCATCGGGCCCGAGCATTCCTGGCTGCACGATCTCGGCCGCGTCGAATACGTCGCCGCGACCGACGAGGAGGCGCTCGCCGCCTTCCAGCTTTGCACGCGGACGGAGGGCATCATTCCCGCGCTCGAGCCCGCGCACGCGCTCGCGCATGTCGCGAAGATCGCCCCGGCGATGGAGAAGGATCGGGTCATCCTGATGAATCTCTGCGGCCGTGGCGACAAGGACATCTTCACCGTCGCCGAACATCTCGGGGTCACGCTTTGAGCCGCATTGCCGCGCGCTTCGCAGCACTCCGCCGTGTCGGGCGCGGCGCCCTCATCCCCTTCCTCGAAGCCTTCGACCCGGACCGCGAGACCAGCGCCGCATTGCTGGCCGGCCTGCCCGCCGCCGGCGCGGATCTGATCGAGATCGGCGTTCCCTTCACCGATCCCATGGCGGACGGGCCGATCATCCAGGCGGCCGGCCGTCGCGCGCTCCGCGCCGGCGCGAGCTTGCGCGGCACGCTCGCCATGGTGCGCGCGTTCCGCACCGCCGACCCCGAAACGCCTGTCATCCTGATGGGCTATCTCAACCCCATCCTCTCCTACGGCCCGGAACCGTTCGCCCGCGACGCCGCGGCCTCTGGCGTTGACGGCCTGATCGTCGTCGATCTTCCGGCCGAGGAATCGGATCTGCTGGTCCCGTTCGCCACCCGGTCCGGCCTCGACGTCATCCGCCTCGTCGCGCCGACCACCGATGATCGGCGCCTGCCCAAGGTCCTCGAAGGGAGTTCGGGCTTCGTCTATTACGTCAGCATCACCGGCATCACCGGCACGAAGAGCGCGACCGTGGCCGAGCTTTCGGCCAACATCCCGCGCATCCGGAGATTGACCGAGCTCCCGATCGCGGTCGGCTTCGGCGTGAAAACGCCGGCGCAGGCTGCCGAAGTCGTCTCGATCGCCGATGCCGCCGTGGTCGCCTCCTCGCTGATCGCAACCCTCGCCGCCTCGCTCGACGAAAAGGGGCACCCGTTGCCCGGCACCGTCGCCCGCGTGCTCGCCGACGTAGCGGCGCTTGCCCGCTCCGTGCGCGGTGCGAGGGCCGCAGCGTGACGCCATGAGCTGGCTTTCGCAATATGTGCGGCCGAAAATCCGCACCCTGCTCGGCCGGCGCGAGGTGCCCGAGAATCTCTGGCATCAGTGCCCCGCCTGCCAGCAGATGATCTTCCATCGCGATCTCGAAAAAAGCCTCAAGGTCTGCCCGCATTGCGGCCACCACATGCGCGCCACCGCCGCCGAGCGGCTGGCCTGGACCTTCGATCCCGAAACGTCGGTCTCCATCGAGCTGCCCAAGGTCGCGCACGACCCGCTCCGCTTCCGCGACACCAAACGCTACGCGGAGCGGCTGCGCGAGGCCCGCGAGAAAACCGGGCTCGAGGACGCGCTCCGGGTGGCGCACGGCACCATCGGCGGTCATAAGGCCGTCGTCGCGGCGATGGAATTCGCCTTCCTCGGCGGCTCGATGGGAGCCGCCGTCGGCGAAGGCATCGTCGCCGCCGCCCGGCTCGCCGTTCTGCAGCAGGCGGCACTGGTCGTCTTCACCGCCTCCGGCGGTGCGCGCATGCAGGAAGGCGCCATCAGCCTGATGCAGATGCCGCGCACCGTGCTCGGCTGCGGCCTCGTCAAGGAGGCCGGCCTTCCCTTCATCGTCGTGCTGACCGATCCCACGGCCGGCGGCGTCAGCGCGAGCTTCGCCATGCTCGGCGACATCCTCATCGCCGAGCCCGGTGCGCTGATCGGCTTCGCCGGGCCCCGCGTCATCGAGCAGACGGTGCGCGAAAAGCTGCCCGAGGGCTTCCAGCGCGCCGAATACCTTTTCGCACATGGCATCGTTGATCGCGTGGTGCCGCGCGGCCAGCTCACCGCCACGCTGGCGCAGTTGATCGGCCTCCTCACGGTCAGGGAAGCTGCATGAGCGGGACCGCCGCCAGCTTTCGCGCGGAAGCCGCGATCGCCCGGCTGCAGGCGCTGCATCCGGTTCTGATCGATCTCAGCCTCGGCCGGCTGGAACACCTGCTCGCCCGTCTCGGCCATCCGGAAAAGCGCCTGCCGCCCGTCATCCATGTTGCCGGCACCAACGGCAAGGGCAGCACCTGCGCCTTCCTGCGCGCCATCGCCGAAGCCGCCGGCCGCCAGGTGCATGTCTATACCTCGCCGCATCTGGTTCGCTTCAACGAACGGATCCGCGTCTCGGGCCGGCTGGTCTCCGACCTCGAGCTCGCGGAGGCGCTCGAGCATCTCGAACGGATCAACGCCGGGGCGCTGATCTCGGTCTTCGAGATGATCACCGCTGCCGCCTTCTTCCTCTTCGCCGCCTACCCCGCCGATCTCGCCGTCCTCGAAGTCGGCCTCGGCGGCCGCTTCGATGCCACCAACGTCATTCCCCCGCCCGCCGCCGCCGCCATCACCTCGATCTCGCTCGATCATCAGGAATTCCTCGGCGATTCGCTCGCCGAGGTCGCCTTCGAGAAGGCCGGCATCATCAAGCCCCACGTCCCGCTCGCAACCGGCGCCCAGACGCCGGCGGCGCTGTCGGTGCTCGCCGCCGCCGCGGCGCAGAGTAACGCTCCCTTCCTCGCCCGCGGCCAGGCCTGGGATGTCACCCCTCTCGAAGCGGGCTTCCGCTACCAGGACCGTGCGGGCACGCTCGATCTTCCCTTCCCCGCCCTGCCCGGCCGGCACCAGCTCGACAATGCCGGGATCGCGCTCGCCGCCCTCGCCGCCTCCGGTCTCGGCATTCCCGAATCCGCGTACGCGGCCGGCCTCCTCGCCGCCGTCTGGCCGGCCCGGCTCGAGCGCCTCATCGGGCGGCTCGCCCGGCGCCTGCCCGCCGGCTTTTCCCTCTGGCTCGATGGCGGTCACAATCCGGGCGCAGGCGCCGCCCTGGCCGCCCATCTCGCCACCTGGCGCGACCAGCCCATCCATCTCGTCGTCGGCATGAAGAGCGGCAAGGACAGCGCGGGCTTCCTGGCACCCCTGCTGCCCCTTGCCGCCTCGCTCTACGCGGTCGCCGAAGAAGGCCAGCATCTCGCGATGCCGGTCTCCGACATCATCGCCGCTTCCGGCGCCATCGCCCGCCCGGGCCCGACCGTCGCTTCCGCGCTGGCCGCCATCGGCCGCAGCCGGCCGCCCGGCCGGGTTCTCATCTGCGGCAGCCTCTACCTTGCCGGCGAAGTCCTGAAGCAGGACCGCGCCTGACGCCGGCGCCGATACCGTCGCCCCGTCGAACATTCACTCAACCGGCACTGGCGCCCACGCCAAGCCGGGTCCATCATTGCGCGATGACTGCTTCCGCGCTGCAACCGCGCCCCTGCCGTCCCGGCTGCTCTTTCTTCCTGCTCGGCGCCCTCGGCCTTCTCTTCGCCGGATGCGCCGCTTCCCAGGAGACCCCGCAGCAGCGTGCCGCCTATGACGCCTGCCGCGCTCAGGCCGAGCAGCAATTCACCATCCAGAACCGCGCCAGCCTGTACCAGACTGACACCAGCTTGACGCCCTACACCGGCCAGGGCGCCTATATCGCCCCCACTCAGAGCCTGGCCGACCAGTTCGCCCACCGCCAGATGGTCCAGGACTGCCTGCGCGGCGCGACCGGCCCCGCCCCCGTCGCACCCCCAAATCCTTGACCTGAAATCCGCCCTGGCCGCGGACGGCTTGCCGGGTTCCGGACAGGGCCGTACAAGCCATGCCGGGTCCATAAACCTTGGGAAGGGGCGCCATGCCTAAGATCAGCCGCACCGATGCCGGAAAAATCCTCTCCAAGGCCGTCGAATATCACGGCTTCGTCTTCCTCGCCGGCACCACCGCCGCCGATCTCTCCAAGGATATCAAAGGCCAGACCCGCGAGGTCCTGGCCGAGATCGACCGCCTCCTCGAGGTCAACGGCACCGACAAGACCCGTCTTTTGCAGGCGCAGATCTGGGTCAAGGACATTCGCGACCGGGACGCCATGAACGAGGTCTGGAGCGCCTGGCTCCCGCCCGGAGAGGCCCCCGTGCGCGCCTGCGTGCAGGCCAACATGGCCGATCCCCGTCATCTCGTGGAGATCATGGTCACTGCCTGCAAGTGAGCTCACGATCCGTTACTTCGGATTTCAGTCACAAAACGAACCCTTATCCACAACCCCTGATAGTAAAATTGTGCCAGGCGCCCGGATTCCGGAAGCTTGTGACTTGCGCACTGCGCATTGCTGCCCCCATAGACTCGGAGGGTTCCGTAACGGGGAGGTGAGGCATGGGCCGGCGAGCAGGCTTTCGTTTGACTCACCTCCTCGCCGCCCTCCTTTCTCTCCCCCTCCTTCTGGCCGCTCCGGCCGCCTCCGCCGCGCCAGCAAGCGCCGGGGCCCCGAGAGCGAGGCCCCGCGTCAACCTCCATCGCGTGCGCTACTACTCCTTCGTCTCCTGCGTGCCCTATGCGCGACAGCGCAGCGGCATCTCGCTCCCCGGCAATGCCTGGCAGTGGTGGGGCAACGCCGCCGGCCACTATGCGCGCGGGCACAGCCCGGCCTACGGCGCCGTGATGGTGTTCCGCCCGATCTCGCGCATGCCGCTCGGCCACGTCGCCGTGGTGAGCCGCGTCGTCAACGCCCGCGAGGTGCTGGTAGACCAGGCAAACTGGATACCCGCCGGCCAGATTCGCCTCGGCGTGCCGGTGGTCGACGTCTCGCCCGACAATGACTGGTCGGAGGTCCGGGTCGGCATCGGCGGCGGCCATTTCGGCTCCGAGTACCCGGTCTATGGCTTCGTCTATCGCACCCAGCCTGGCGAGGTCCCGACCGAGGTCGCGCAATCCCTTCCGCTTCCACCGATGAGCCCCGCCGACCTCCGCATGGCGGCCGTGGGCGGCACCGGCGCTGCCGGTGCGGCGGCCGTCGAAGTCGCCGAAGCGCCCCGCTTCTCGCCAGGCTCGGCCCTGCTCACCGGCCAGCTTCGCCTCGACGCGCCGGCGCATCGTCTGCAGTAGCCCCCCGCTTTCATCCCCCGGCCCGGAGGCTCCATCGCTAAGATAGCGGCATGGACTTCTACGACAGGTTCCGCGTCGCCTCCGGCCAGCGCCTTCGCCTCAGTGCCGTCGATCCCGATTTCAAAGCCCGCCACACGACCGCCGAGGCGGCAAAGGCCGAGACCGAGCAGTGGCGCCAGCGGCTGACCCGCCAGCAATCCCTCCTCTACGCGGATCAGCGTCACTCCTTGCTCATCGTGCTGCAGGGAATGGATGCGGCCGGCAAGGACGGAACGATCAGCCATGTTTTCTCCGCCCTCAATCCGCGCGCGGCCCGGGTCGTTTCCTTCAGGCAGCCGAACGAGGCGGAGCTGGCCCACGATTTCCTCTGGCGCGTGCACCCGCACGTCCCGGCCAAGGGAGAGATTGTGATCTTCAACCGCTCGCATTACGAAGACGTCCTCGTGCCGCGGGTGCATGAGCAGATCGACGAGGCAACCTGGAAATGGCGCTTCGAAGAGATCGTCGCCTTCGAAGCCCTGCTTTCAGCGAGCGGGACCGCGGTGCTGAAATTCTTCCTGCACATCAGCAGGGAGGAGCAGCTTGCCCGCTTCGCCGAGCGCCTCGAAGATCCGGCGCGCAACTGGAAGATCGCCGAGTCGGACTACGCCGAGCGCGCGTTCTGGGAGCAGTACCAGGCGGCCTACGAGGAAGTGCTGCCGAAAACCAGCAGCCAAGCCGCGCCCTGGTTCGTCATCCCGGCCAACCACAAATGGTTCCGCAACCTCGCCGTCTCGGCGATCGTCGCCCACGCGCTCGAGGCACTCGCTCTCCGCTATCCGCCGCCGCGCGTCGATCTCGCCCGCATCCGCCGCGAATACCATGCCGCGATTAAATCCGCCCGCCGCGACCCCGCTTGACCCGCCTCAGCCGTTTCGCGGCACCACGTACTCGGCGGGAAAAGTCGCCCGGAACTCCTCCCGCGCCTCGCAGCGTGCGGACAGCGCATCGAGCGCTGGGTATTTCCCCTCCGCCAGAAGCTCATCATCGACCATCCGCACATAGCGGATCATGCAGGCGGTCGTGATCTGGTCCTGCCCGATCGGCGCCTCCGCCGGCCAGGCTTCCGCCGCCAGCGCCGCAATCGCCCCCTCCGCCTGCGTGCGACAGCGTGCCATCCATTCCGGCCAGCGGAGTGCCGAAGGCCGGATCACCCGCTCGTAGGTCGCGGCACCCACCTTGTCGATCGCCCCGGTCGCCAATGCCATCCGCCCGAGCGCGCGCCGCCGCGCCGCACCACCGGGTGGCACCAGCGCCCGCCCCGGTCCCACCTCCTGGTCGAGCCAATCCAGGATCGCCGCCGAATCGATCAGCACCGCCCCGTCATCGAGCGCGAGCGAGGGAATCCGCCCCAGCGGGTTGACCTTCCGCATGGCGTCGAAATCCCCGAACACCGAGCGCGTATCATGCTCGTAGGCAAACCCGAGCACGCGGAGCGAAACCGCGACGCGGCGCACGAACGGCGAATCGTACTGGCCGACCAGGATCATGCGTTCCCAGACCTCGCGAGCGTGCCACCTCCCATGGCGCGATCTGCCGCAGATCGCCCCGACGACATCACTTGCACGCTCTGCTCTTGCGTGCCTGGTTGAACGTTCAGGAAGGTCGGTGCGGGGTTCAGAGGGGTGGCAACGAACGTCGGATCGACCGCCAGATTCCTCCGCTCCGGGCCCGTCACGGTGACGCCATTCTGGTCATATTCCATCTTGCTCCAGCGCTTGAAACGAACCTCGCAGCGGGCATCGGCCTTCCAGTCGAACCGGACATCTATCGATTCATTCTTTTCGACATGGCTCATGACCTGCGCACCATGGGCCGGCCCCGTGAACGCAAGGCCGGTGGCCATCGCGTCAAGCTCATCGCCCCAGTTGCCGGCTGTGCCCTGCCTGCGCTTTGCTGGTGTGCGAAGCAAGAGGGGACGATGACGCATGAAAGCCGGGCAGGCCGATATCCGTCCGGTAGACGATCGCCTGGCAGCTTCCCACGCTCGGAAATCCGAGAGTCTGCGGGTCGAAGCCGATCTGGTTGGTGTCGAGGAATCGCCTCAGCTTCCTCCGGCGGGATCGTTCCGCCTGCCGCCGCGAAGGCTGCAACAGGCGTCGAGCGCCGCCGACACGATGCGCCACTGCTCTCGCGCTCAAGGTTGCGCAGGGTCCCTTCCCGCGCCGCAGCCCCGCCCGGACGGCTGGAAACCCCACCCCTCCGGCAGGCATGCTGGCCCCGAGGCAACACCGATGATCCGCCATTTCTCCGACCACGCCGCTAACGAGCGCACCTTCCTGGCCTGGATCCGCACCGCCATCGCCGTGATGGCTTTCGGCTTCCTGGTCGCGAAATTCGACCTCTTCCTCAGGCTCGCCGCCCTCTCCCTCGGCGCCACCCGCGCCGCCGTCACGGTGCGTGGCAATGGCTTCGGGGGAGCGGCCGGCATCCTCCTCATCCTGGCCGGCACGCTCATGGTGGCGCTCGCCACCCTGCGCTTCGTCCGCACCGGCCGCGCGATCGAGAGTGCCGAATCAGAGCCGGAAGGATCACGCATCGATCTTGCCCTGGCGGCGCTGATGCTGGCCCTCGGCATCGCTCTCCTCCTCTACCTCGCAGAGACCGTGTCCGGAGGGCTCTGAGCCCCCCGCTCACCGATCAGCGGCGCCAGGATCGCCCTGGCCGTTTCGCTCGCGAAAATCCGATCGATCCCGGGCGCGAGCTTGCGCCGCCAGTTCGGCCGCTCGCGGTCGGTCCCGGGAAGATTCACTGCCATCGTCGCGCCAGCCAGGTCATCCGCCTGCACCAGCGCCAGCATCGAGGGCGTCCGGGCAAGATACGCATGGATGGCCGCGAGCAGCGCCGGCGTCGGTTCGGCCTCCAGATCGACCGGCCCGCCGAGCAACCCCTCGCGGGCCAGCGCCTCCACAAGCGCGCGCTTCTCCGCCGCCCGCAAAGCGCTTCCGTCCTCTGACGAAATGCCGAGTGCCACGCGCTCCTGCCCATCCAGGCCCAGCCACCAGCCGGCCAGGGTCGGCAGATCGTGCGTGGAGACGGAGGCCACCGCCTGCACGGGATAATCCCGCGGGCCGCGGAATCCGGCGCCGTCACGTTCGAACCACAAAACGCGGCAGCCCAGCACGGCGTTTTCGTTCAGGCGCGCGCGAAGCCCCTCGGGCACGGTCCCGAGATCTTCGCCCACCACCAGTGAGCGCGCCCGCGTGCTCTCCAGCGCCAGATGCCCGAGCAGGTCATCGAGCGGATAGCTCACGTAGGTGCCGTCCTTTGCCCCGGTGCCGGCAGGAATCCAGAACAGGCGCGCAAGCCCCATCACGTGATCGATTCGCAACGCCCCGGCGTGGCGCATATTGGCCGCCAGCAATCCGGCGAATGATGATTGCGCGGCCGGTTTCAAGGGATCGGGCGGAGCGAGATGCCAGTTCTGCCCGTCCGGAGCAAAGCGGTCGGGCGGAGCGCCGATCGCCGCACCGCGCACCAGGGCGCCTTCGCTCGCCCAGGCTTCCGCGCCGTCCGCCGCCGCCCCCACCGCGAGATCGCGATAAAGCCCGAGAGAAAGCCCCCCGTCGCGCCCCCGCTCGGCCGCGCGCGCCAGTTGGGCATCGCCCAGGAATTGCAGGAACAGATGAAAGCCGACACGCCTCGCTTCCCTCTCCGCGAAGCGCGCCACCCCACTGGCATGCGGGCCGGAAAGCTCGCCGGGCCAGTCTTGCCAGGATCCGCGTCGGGTCTCCGCGATCGCCTCGAAACACGCGAATCGACGGAGCGATTCCCCACCCGCGGCAACGAAACGCGCGACATCGCGGCGCGGCGCGCGAGCGGGCTCAAGGTGCTCGAAGGCGGCAAAGGCCGCTTCCAGCACCTTCCGCTTCAGCGCCCAGACCCGCCCATAGTCCACCAGCGGAGCCGCGGAAAGCGCGGCCATCTCGTTCGCATGTTCGGCCAGCAGCGCCCTGGCGCCGGCCGCCTCGCCGAATGGCCCGAGCGCAGTCACGTCGAGATAGATCGGGTCGAGAAATCGCCGGTCCGAAGGATGATAGGGGCTCGCGCGGTCCCGCTCGCACGCGAAGAGAGCATGCAGCGGATTGATACCGAGAATGGCGCCGCCGATCGCGCCTGCCCGCTCGGCGAACGCGCCGAGAGTCGTGAAATCGCCGATGCCCTGATCGCCCTTCCGGCGCAGCGTGTAGAGATGCGCGGCCACGCCAAAGCGCCTTGCTCCGTGCGCAAGCTCCGCCGGCAGAAAGCAACGCGCAGGCGCGATCGTCAGCAGGCAGGGTGAATCGGGCAGATCATCGCGCACCACGACATGCCGCCCGGCCGGCAACGGCCCGAGCAGCGCTTCGCCCCCTTCGGCCGCGAGGTGTTCCTCGCCGCCGTCCTCTCGTCGCACCGTGATCCTGACCGCGCCGCCGCACCGATCACCCTCCCGGCCCAGCGGCAGCGCAATGGGCTCGCCAAGCCGCACCACCTTCGTCTCCGGCAGGCCGCGCCGTGCCTGCCCGGAGAGCCTCGAGAGCGACTCCTCGGCCTCGCTCCGGCTGCCCGCCGGAAGCCCCATCGCAGCCAGCAACGCGCGTTTCGTTTCGATGCCGACGAGATGCCGCTCGCCCTGCAAGTCCCGCCACGCCGGGGCAATTCCGGCCCCCTGCACCAGCCGCTCCAGCAGCCCCGCCGGTACCTCCTGCCGCTCTTTGGCCGGCTCACGCACTTCCGCCACCAGCACGGCCGAGCGCGGTGCCAGCACGATATCTTCGAGATCGCGTGCCGTCCGTTCCGGCGCCGCGCTGTCGAGTTCCAGCCGCCACGCGAATCCGGCCCGCGCCTCCGGAAGCAAAACCCGCGTCGCGTTCCCGTCCGCGTGCAGCGCCACGACCACGCGATCGAACCCGCCCGCCCCGGCGGCGGCGAAAACCGCGATCACGGTACGGTTCTCCGTGTTCTGCCAGTCCGCCGCCTCCATCCTCGTCCCGTTCGCCTTCAGCCAGGCAACGTCGGGCAGCTCGCTATCGGGACGAATCGCACCATCGAGAAAGCGATCCGCGTGCAAGGCCCGGTGCGCCCGCCGCGCGGCAATCGCACGGCGTACGAAATCGATCAGCTCCATATCCGCGCTCTGCCAGTCGAGCCACGACAGCGCATTGTCCTGCGCATAGGCGTTGTTGTTCCCGCGCTGCGAATGGCCGAGTTCCGAGCCCATTCCCAGCATCGGCGTGCCGCGCGCGGCGGTGAGCGTCAGGGCCAGGCTGCGCTGATCCTGCCGCCTGGCCGCGCGAATGGCGGGATCGGCGGTCTCGCCCTCCACCCCGTTATTCCAGGAACGATCGTCCGCGCTTCCGTCGCGGTTCTCTTCTCCGTTCGCGAGGTTGTGCCTTTCGGCGTAAGCCACGAGATCGGCGAGCGTGAACCCGTCATGCGTCGTCACCGCGTTGATGCTGCGCGAAGGCCGCCCATGCGCGCGAAACAGATCCGCCGATCCGGCGAGCCGCGTCGCCAGCTCGGCCACCCGCCCGCCTTCGCCCCTCCAGAAGCCGCGCACCGCGTCGCGAAAACGGTCGTTCCATTCCCCCCAGGGCGGCGGAAACCGGCCGAGCTGATAGCCGCCCGGCCCGATATCCCATGGCTCGGCAATCAGTTTCAGATCGCGCAGCACCGGGTCCTGGGCGATCGCCGAAAGCAGCGGCGCGGCAGCGTCGAAGCCCGCGTCCCGCCGGCCGAGTGTCGTTGCCAGGTCGAAGCGGAAACCGTCGAGCCCGGTCTCGCTCGCCCACAATCTCAGCGCATCCATCGCCAGCCTGAGCGGGCCCGGCCGATCGAGCGCGAGCGTATTGCCGCACCCCGTGTCGTTGACATAGCGCGCCGGATCTGCGGGAAGAAGCCGGTAATAGCCGCGATTGTCGAGGCCGCGCAGCGAGAGCGTGGGGCCCCACTCATCGCCCTCGCCGGTGTGGTTCAGCACCACGTCCAGGATCATTTCGATCCGCGCCGCGTGGAGTGCGGCAACCGCCTGTCGGATTTCCGCGAATCCGCCGGGGGCGAGGCGCGGATCGGGCGCCATCGGCGCCACCGGGTTGTAGCCCCAGTAATTGCTGAGGCCGAGCGGGCCGAGATGGCGTTCATCGATCCAGGCGGCCGACGGCATCACCTCCACTGCCGTGATGCCGAGCCTCGACAGATGCGCGATCGCCGCCGGATGCCCGAGCGCGGCAAAGGTGCCGCGGATCGCTTCGGGAATGTCGGGATGCAGGCGGGTGAAGCCGCGCACATGCGCCTCATAGATCACGCTCTCGGCCCAGGCGATACGCGGCCGTCCGGCCGAAGGCCGAGGCCCAGCAGCGGTGGCGATCGCCTTCGGCATCACCGGAGCAGTCTCGGCGCCCGCGGTCATCATGGCGGGATCGAGACGGAACGGCCGGTCGATCGCCGTCGCGTACGGATCGAGCAGCAGCTTCGCCGGATCGTAGCGATCCCCTCTCGCGGGATCGTATGGACCGGCAGCGCGCAGCCCGTAGCGCGCGCCCTCCTGCACGCCTGCGACATGGCCATGGAAGACATCGCCCGTGCGTGCCGGAAGCGCGATGCGCTCCAGTTCACGTTCTCCCCGCGCGTCGAACAGGCACAGCATCACGCTCGTCGCGCGCGCCGCCGCCACGGCGATGTTGGCGCCGCCCTCGTCGAGCGCCAGGCCAAGCGGCTCCGGCGCGCCCTCCGTCGACGTACGCACTTTTACGTGACGACGCTCGGTTGTTTCCGGCCGGTGAACCGCTCGATTTCGGCAAGCGAACGCGAGAGCGCCGCCAGTTCGCCCAGCACCGCCCCGGTCTCCTCGTCGTGCCGGGCCGGATCCGGCTCGAAGCGCTCGAGATAGACGCGGAGCGTCGCTCCGGCAGTTCCGGTGCCGGACAGCCGGTAGACGAGACGCGAACCGCCCGGGAAAATCAGGCGCAGCCCCTGGTGCTCCGAATACGAGCCATCGACCGGGTCGTGATAAGCGAAGTCATCCGCCGCTTCGACCTCCAATGCACCGAATCGTTGTCCCTTGAGGGCGGGAAGACGCGCGCGCAAAGCTCCGATCATCGCCTCCGCTCCGTCCGCACCGATCTCCTCGTAGTCGTGCCGCGCGTAGTACGTGCGCCCGTATTCCTGCCAGTGCGCACGCACGATCCCGGCCACGCCCTGCCGCCGGACGGCAAGAATGTTCAACCATAGCAACACGGCCCAGAGCCCGTCCTTCTCGCGCACATGGTTCGAACCGGTTCCGGCACTTTCCTCCCCGCACAGCGTGGCCAGCCCGGCGTCCAGCAGATTGCCGAAGAATTTCCAGCCGGTCGGCGTCTCGTAGAGGCGGATGCCGTGCTTGGCGGCTACGCGGTCGGCGGCACCGCTGGTCGGCATCGAACGCGCGATCCCCGCCAGCCCCTGCGCATAGCCAGGTGCGAGATGCGCGTTCGCGGCCAGAAGTGCGAGGCTGTCGGAAGGTGTGACGAAGAGGCCACGCCCGATGATCAGGTTGCGATCGCCGTCCCCGTCCGACGCGGCGCACAGATCCGGCGCCTGGCGCGACATCGCAAGCTCGAACAGCGACCTGGCGTATTTGAGGTTCGGATCCGGGTGATTCCCTCCGAAATCAGGAAGCGGTATGCCATTGACCACGGTTCCCCTGGCCGCTCCCAGTGTGTTTTCCAGGATTGCCTTTGCGTATGGCCCGGTGACCGCCGACATGGCGTCATAGCGCATCGAAAAGCCGCTCGCGAACAGGGCGCGGATGCGATCGAAGTCGAACAGCGTCTGCATCAGCGCCGCGTAACCGGCAACCGGATCGACGATCTCCACCACCATCCCGCCGAGCCGGGTTTCTCCCACGCTGTCGATATCCAGGTCAGCCCCATCCCAAATGCGGAAGGCGGTGATCGCTTCGCTCCGCTCGAAAATCGCCGCGGTCACTTTCTCGGGCGCCGGGCCACCATTGCCGACATTGTATTTGATGCCGAAATCCCCTTCCGGTCCGCCCGGATTGTGGCTCGCAGAGAGGATGATGCCGCCTGCGGCACGGCGGCTCCGGATCATGTTGCTCACCGCGGGCGTGGACATGATCCCGCCCTGGCCGAGTATCACGCGGCCGATTCCGTTCGCCGCCGCCATCTTCAACACCCTCTGCACGCACTCGCGGTTGAAGAAGCGCCCGTCGCCGCCCAGAACCAATGTCGCTCCTGCCGGCAGCTTCACGGCATCGAAGATCGACTGCACGAAATTCTCGACATAGTGCGATGCCTGGAAGATCGGCACCTTCTTGCGCAGCCCCGAGGTGCCCGGGCGCTGGCCGGCGATCGGGCTGGTCGGGACCGTTCCGATCATCGAGGAGCCTCCTCGCTCGCTGCACTGGCGGGGATCGAAACGAGTTCGCGATAAAGGGTGGCGTAGCGGTTCGCGGGCCGGCGCCAGGAAACGTCCGTCGCCATTCCCATTTGTTGCATCTTGCGCCAGGCGTCCGCCGTTCTGAACAGGGAAGCGGTGCGCCGGATGCCATTGGCGAGCATCTCCGCACTGCCGGGTGCGAACTGGATTCCCGTCGCGACCCCGGCGGCGAGCGCCATTTCGTTGGCGTCGATGACGGTGTCCGTGAGCCCGCCCGCCCGTGCCACCACCGGCACCGCGCCATAGCGCAGCGCGCAAAGCTGGGTCAGCCCGCACGGCTCGAATCGCGATGGCACCAGGATGGCGTCGGCACCTGCCTGAATTTGGTGCGCGAGTTCTTCGTCGAATTCGAAGATGGCACCGACGCGCCCGGGATGCGCCTGCGCAGCCGCGGCGATCGCGTTCTCCAACGCCGCTTCGCCCGCGCCCAGCACCGCGAGCTGCGCGCCGGCAGCCAGCAGCACCGGCAGCACTGCCAGCAGGAGATCGAGCCCCTTCTGCCAGGAAAGCCGGCTCACCACCCCGAACAGAGGCGCCTCCGGGCTCACCGCCAGATCGTATCGCTCCTGCAATGCCGCCTTGTTCGCCGCCCTCTCTCCGAGCCGGCGCGGCCCGAAACGCGCTGCGATCATCGGATCGCTCCCGGGATTCCACACCTCGACGTCGATGCCGTTCAGGATGCCGCTCAGCCGATCGGCACGCGCGCGCAACAGGCCATCCAGCCCCATGCCCGCCGCCGGGCTCTGGATCTCGACGGCGTAGGTCGGCGAAACCGTCGTCAGGCGGTCGGCAAGCTGCAACCCTGCTTTCAGGAACCCGATGCTGCCATAGTACTCCACGCCGTCGATCGCGAACGCCGCCGCCGGCAACCCGAGGGGAGCGAGAAGGGCAGCCGGAAACTGGCCCTGGAAGGCCATATTGTGCACGGTCATCACGGTCTTCGGGCGCGGCAAGCCGTCATAGTGCAGATAGGCGGGAACCAGCCCGGCCTGCCAATCGTGCGCATGGATGACGTCCAGGGCGATCGAGGGGACCAGGCCGTGCCCGAGATCCGCAGCGACCCGGGCGAGCGCGGCGAAGCGAACGGCATTGTCCGGCCAATCCAGGCCCTGCGGGCCGCGATACGGATCGCCGGGACGCGCGTAGAGATGCGGAGCGTCGAGGATCAGAAGTGCAAGGTCTTGCGCCGTGCCCGCGATCAGCCGCGCCGCGCCGCCGAACAGGTCGGCGAATTCGTGCACCGTCTCGCCCGATGGAACTGCCGCGAGCACCGCCGGATAGCCGGGCACCAGCGAGCGGACCGCGACATCTTCCGCCGCCAGCGCCGCCGGCAGGGCGCCTGCCACGTCGGCGAGCCCTCCGGTCTTGATCAGCGGATAGATCTCGGAGGCGACGGACAGAACGGAAACGCTCGTCATCGGCGAGGGCGGTCGCTCGGAAACGCTCGCTTACGAGACAAGGTCGAGCGGCGGGCCGGCAACCGCAAGCCGATCGATCATCGGTTGCGTGATCAGCGAGACGCCGCCTTCGGTGCGGCGGAAGCGCCGCGCGTCGAGTTCCGGATCCTCGCCGACCACCAGCCCTTCGGGAATCTGCACGCCGCGATCGATCACCACGTTGGAGAGCCGCGCCCGGCGCCCGATCTCGACATAGGGAAGCACGACCGCGTTCTCGACCTGGGCCCAGGAATGCACGTGCACCCCGGTGAACAGCAGGCTTCGCCTGAGCATCGCTCCGGAAATGATGCAACCGCCGGAAACCAGCGAGGCCAGGGCCTGCCCGCGCCGCTCATCCACGTCGTGCACGAACTTCGCCGGCGGCGTGATCTCGGCATAGGTCCAGATCGGCCATTGGCGGTCATAGAGGTTGAGGTCGGGGATGACCTCGGTCAGATCGATGTTCGCCGCCCAGTAGGAATCGACCGTGCCGACATCGCGCCAATAGGGCGCCTGCTCGTCGGCGGACCGCACGCAGGAGCGGGAGAAGGGATGCGCCACCGCCTTGCCGTGCTTGACAAGATACGGAATGAGATCCTTGCCGAAATCGTGGCTGGAATGGGGATCGACCGCATCCCGACGCAGTTGATCGAACAGGAATCGCGTCTCGAACACATAAATCCCCATGCTGGCCAGCGCATGGCCCGGCTTTCCCGGCATCGCCGGCGGGTCCTTCGGTTTCTCGACGAAGGCCGCGATCCGGTCGTTCTCGTCCACCTGCATCACACCGAAGCCGGACGCCTCGAGCCTCGGCACCTCGATACAGCCGACCGTCACGTCGGCCTCCTGATCGACGTGCTGATAGAGCATCGCCTCGTAGTCCATCTTGTAGACATGATCCCCGGCCAGCACGACGAGATATTTCGGATCGTAGCTCTCGATGATGTCGATGTTCTGGGTCACTGCATCGGCCGTGCCGAGATACCACCTGTCCTCGGCGACGCGCTGGCTCGCCGGCAGGATGTCGAGGCTTTCGTTGCGCTCGGCACGCAGGAAGGTCCAGCCGCGATTGAGGTGCCGGATCAGGCTATGGGCCTTGTATTGCGTTGCCACCGCGATCCGGCGGATGCCGGAATTGAGAGCGTTGGACAGGCAGAAATCGATGATACGCGATTTGCCACCGAAAAAGACCGCGGGCTTGGCGCGCTTGGCGGTCAGTTCCATCAGCCGGCTGCCACGTCCTCCAGCCAGGACATAGGCCATCGTCTGGCGGGCGAGCGGCGCATTCGGGGACGAGATCGGCGTCATCGCGTTCCTCCTTCGCCTCGGCCGCCGAGGCGGCTCCTGGCGACCGCCGGCCGGGACCTTCCGGACCGGCCCGCCACTCTAACCGGAAAAGGCGCGGAGGTAGAGAGTGGCGAGTGGCGGGATGGTGATTTCGGCCGATGCTCCGAGGCCGTGCGCCGGCGTCTCCGACGCCATCACCGCGCCCAGGTTGCCGATTCCGGAGCCGCCGTAGGGCTTGGCGTCGGTGTTCAGGATTTCCCGCCAGATCCCCCCGCGCGGCAGCCCGATGCGATAGAAGGTGCGCGGTACCGGCGTGAAATTGCACACCACCGCCACCGGCGGATCGTCCGCCTCTCCGAAGCGGAGCCAGGCATAAACCGACTGCGCCTCGTCATCGGCGACGATCCAGCGGAATCCTTCGCCCTCGCAATCGCGCCGATGGAGCGCGCCCTCGCTGCGGTAGAGCCGGTTGAGATCGCGCACCAGGTTCCGGACTCCGCGATGGGAATCGTATTGCAGCAGGTGCCAGTCCAGGCTGCGGGCGAAATTCCACTCCTCGGTCTGGCCGAATTCCTGCCCCATGAACAGAAGCTTCTTCCCGGGATGGCCCCACATGAAGCCGTAATAGGCGCGCACCGTCGCGAAGCGCTGCCATGCGTCGCCTTTGACGCGCCCGATCACCGTTCCCTTCCCGTGCACCACCTCGTCGTGCGAGATCGGCAGCACGAAATTCTCCGCGAACGCGTACAACAGACCGAATGTCATCTCGTGATGATGCCAACGCCGATGCACTGCCTCGCGGCCGAGATAGGCCAGCGTGTCGTGCATCCAGCCCATGTTCCACTTGAAGCCGAAGCCCAGTCCCCCGGCATGGACCGGACGCGAAACGCCGCTCCAGGCGGTCGATTCCTCGGCAATCGTCATCGCACCCGGATGCAACCCGTAGGCCAGTTCGTTGAACCGGCGCAGGAAGGCAATGGCATCGCGGTTGTCGTTGCTGCCGTCGGGATTCGGCGCCCATTCGCCCGGCCGGCGCGAATAATCGAGATAGAGCATGGAGGCCACGGCATCGACCCTGAGCCCGTCCACATGGTAGCGATCGAGCCAGTAGAGCGCATTGGCAGCCAGCATGTTCGCCACCTCGCGGCGCCCGTAATCGTAGATTGCCGTGTTCCAGTCCGGATGGAACCCGCGGCGCGGATCCGGATGCTCGTAGAGCGGGGCCCCATCGAAACGAACCAGGCCATGCTGGTCGGTCGGGAAATGCGCCGGCACCCAGTCGAGGATGACCGCAAGACCCGCCCGATGCGCACGATCGACGAAGCGCGCAAAGCCGGCCGGCTCACCGAAGCGCCGCGTCGGCGCGAAAAGCCCGATCGGCTGGTATCCCCAGGAGGCGTCGAGCGGATGCTCGGAGACCGGCATCAGCTCGAGATGCGTGAATCCCATCTCGACGGCATAGTCCACCAGCGCATCGGCGAATTCGTCGTAGGTCAGGAATCGGTTGCCCTCGGCCCGTCGCCACGAGCCCAGATGCACTTCGTAGATCGACATCGGCAATCGCCGCGGATCCCGCAGCCCGCGCGCGGCCATATAGGCCCCGTCGCCCCAGGCGAAATTGTCCGTGTGCACCACCACCGAAGCGGTGGAAGGGCGCAACTCGGCTCCGAATCCGAACGGGTCGGCCTTCAGCGGCTGCAGGCTTCCGTCCGGGCCGGTGATCTCGTATTTATAGACCGCGCCTTCGCCGATATCGGGGGCGAAAATCTCCCACAAGCCGCTGTCGATCCGCTTGCGCATCTGGTGCCGCCGGCCGTCCCAGAAATTGAAGTCGCCGACCACGGAAACCCGCCGCGCCTCAGGCGCCCAGACGGCGAAAGAGACGCCGCCCACGCCTTCATGCAGCATCGGGTGCGCGCCGAGCCGCGCATAGAGTTCGCGATGCGTGCCCTCCACCAGGAGATGATCGTCGAGTGCACCGAGCACGGGCTGGAACGCGTAGGGATCCCGCAACCGCCAGACCGCCGCACCCTTGGCCGCCTCCAGCGTGTAGGCGAAGGGGACAGGCTGGTCGCTGAGGAGCCCCTCGAAAAACCCCTCGGGGCGGCGCCGCTCGAGCTTCGCAAGCGCCCGGCCATCCGCGCCGAGGACCGAAACCTCTTCCGCGTCCGGCACGAAGGCACGCACGGCGAGGCCCTCGGCCGTCGCGTGCGGGCCGAGGACGGCGAACGGATCGCCATGCCTCGCCCCGAGGATCGCCTCGACATCCGCCTCGTCCGCCCGCCAGCCACGCTTCGTCATGCTTTCGGATCCGCTGCCGCGCCGACCTCGATTCCCCAGATCCCCTCGCAATATTCCCTGATCGCGCGATCGGCGTTGAACCATCCCATGCGCGCGGTATTCGCAACCGCCATCCGCCACCATTGCCCGGGCTTCCGCCAGCGCTCCGCGATCAGCCGCTGGGTCGCGTAGTAGGCATCGAAGTCAGCCGCCACCATGAAGTAGTCATGGTGGGTGATCGCCTCGACGAGGCCGCGGTACCGCCCCGGATCATCCGGCGAGAACACGCCCGAGCCGATGGCTTCCAGGACCTCGCCGAGAATGGCGGAGCCGGCAATCGTCGCCGTTGCGTCCAGTCCCTCGCCCCGCCGTGCCGCGACTTCTTCGGCGCTCAATCCGAAGATGAACAGGTTTTCCTCGCCGACATGGTCGCGGATTTCGATGTTCGCCCCGTCCAGCGTGCCGATGGTCAGCGCCCCGTTCAACGCGAGCTTCATGTTGCCGGTGCCGGAGGCCTCCATTCCGGCGGTGGAGATCTGCTCCGAAAGGTCGGAGGCCGGAATCATCGCCTCCGCGAGGCTCACATTGTAATTCGCGAGGAACACCACCTTCAGCAGGCCGCGCACCGCGGGATCATGGTTCACCACCTTCGCCACGTCGTTGGCGAGCTTGATGATCAGCTTCGCCTGCTCGTAGCTCGGCGCGGCCTTGCCGGCGAACAGCTTGACCCGCGGCACCCAGTTGCCTGCCGGGCGGGCGCGGATCGCCTCGTAGAAGGCGATCGTTTCCAGGATGTTCAGGAGCTGGCGCTTGTATTCATGGATGCGCTTGATCTGCACGTCGAACAGCGCCTCGGGATCGACCGCCACATCCGCCCGTTCACGAATGAGCCGCGCCAGCGCCACCTTGTTGGCACGCCGCATCTTGGCAAAGCGCTCGCGGAAGGCCGTGTCGGCAGCCAGCTTTTCCAGCCCGCGCAAGGCGTCGGAGTCATCGAGCGCCGGCTCGCCCACGGCATCGACGATCAGCCTCGTCAGGCCGGGGTTCGCTTCCGAGAGCCAGCGGCGGAACGCGATCCCGTTGGTCTTGTTGACGATCCGCAGGGGATAGAGCGCGTTGAGATCGCGGAACACGGTCTCGCGCATCAACTCCGTGTGCAACTTCGAGACGCCATTGACCTTGTGCGAACCAAGAAATGCGAGGTGGCCCATGCGCACGCGCCGCCCGTCCTGTTCATCGATCAGGGAAACCGCGGACAGTGCCGCATCGTCCCGCCCCATCCTGCGTAGCGCGGCCAGATGCAGCGCATTGAGCACATAGATGATCTGCATCGGGCGCGGCAGCAGCCGCTCCAGCAGCGGCACCGGCCAGCTTTCCAGCGCCTCCGGCAGCAGCGTGTGATTGGTATAGGAGATGCACCGCTCTGTCAGGTCCCACGCCTCGGCCCATGGCAGGTCGTGGATGTCGACCAGGAGCCGCATCAATTCGGCAACCGCCAGCGCCGGATGCGTATCGTTGAGCTGGATTGCCACCTTGTCGGGCAGGTTGCGCAAAGCATAGCCGGCCGAGAGATGCCGGCGCAGCAGATCCTGGAGCGAGGCCGAAGTGAAGAAATACTCCTGCCTGAGACGCAACTCCTTCCCGGCCGGCGTGGCATCGCTCGGATAGAGCACCTTGGAAATCGATTCCGCCCGCATCTGTTCGGCCAGGGCGCCGACGAAATCGCCGCGGTTGAACGCCTCGAGCCTGAGCGGATCGGCTGCCCGGGCCGACCACAGGCGCAGCGTGTTGACATGCGTGCCGCGCCAGCCCGGAATCGGCGTGTCGTAGGCAACGGCCTCGACCTCCTCGGCCGGGTGCCACGCCTGGCGCGCCGTCTCTCCAACGCCCGAGAGCCTCTCGACGTAGCCACCGAACCCGACCGGGTAGCTTCGTTCCGGGCGGGGAAATTCCCAGGGGTTGCCGAACACCAGCCAGTCCTCGGGATATTCCTGCTGCCAGCCGTCTCTGAGCGCCTGGCGGAACAACCCGTTCTCGTAGCGGATTCCATAGCCGTACGCGGGCACGCCGAGGCTCGCCATGCTCTCCATGTAGCAGGCGGCGAGCCGGCCGAGACCCCCGTTACCAAGCGCCGGATCGGGCTCCATGGCGCGCAGGCTTTCGAGATCGATCCCGAGCCCCGCCAGCGCTTCCCGCGCTGCCTCGAGAAGCCCGAGGCTCGTCAGCGATGCCGCCAGCAGCCGCCCGACCAGGAATTCGAGCGAGAGATAATGGACGCGTTTGCTGCCGGCCTCGTACACCTTGGCGTTGGCCTCGAGCCAGCGCGCCACGACGCGATCGCGCACGGCCAGCGCGACCGCCAGGTACCAGTCGCGCCGGCTCGCATTCGCCTCCGTCTTGCCGACGTCAGCGCCGAGCTTGGCCAGCACCGCCGCCGCGAACCGTCCTGCCTCCGCGTGCTGCCCGTCCGTCTGCTCGTCCATTGTCCCCTGCCGGAATTGAGGCGTCAGAATGCGGTTCCGGCAAGGCCGGTGCAAATGGTGCCTGGCGCCCGGCGACCGTGGCTTGTCCTGGCGCGGCGCTTTCAAGTCCGCGGCAACTCGAAAAGCGGATGGCTCGCGGCGAATGCGTCCTTGCCGGCTCTCGACCCTTCTCGACCGGATCTGCGCGCAAGAAAGCTGCCCCTGGGCGCAAGAAAGCTGTCCCTGGCCCGCTCCTGGCATCGAAACCCGGCCATCGAAACCCTGGCCAGCCAGGCCCGAAATCGGTATGATATCAAACATTCCCGCCGAATCGGCCAGATCAGCCGTCGGCTGTCTCCCGCGGGTCGAGCGGCGGGACGGCAACGATCAACAAGCGGGATCAAACGGAGGGGAGGGCCAGGATGTCCGGCTTCACCATCGAGCGCAGCCTTCTGAAGGGCCTCGGCGTGCTGATGTGCCTTGCGTTTGCCCTTGGCATCGCCGAGGCGCCGGCGCTCGCCCAGGCCCCCGCTCTGTCGGTCGATTCCTTCTCGGCCGACTTCTCGGCGATGGCGGCGCTGAAGCCGCTCGTTGCCCAGGGCAAAGGGAAAATCGGCGTCCTGCTGCCGGAAACGACGACCTCCGCGCGCTACACCTCCTTCGATACGCCCTACCTGAAGAAAGCCTTTGCGATGGCCGGGATGCCAGCCGACCAGGTGTTCATCACCAACGCCCAGGGCAGTGAGGCAACCGAGCTGACCCAGGCGCAGGCGGCCATCTCGCAGGGCGCGACCGTGCTGGTCATGGATCCCATCTCCTCCGGCGTCGGCGCCTCGATCGAGACCTACGGGAAGTCGCACGGCGCCAAGGTGATCGACTACGACCGCCTGACCCTCGGGGGCAGCCGAGGCTTCTATGTCAGCTTCAACAACGTAACCGTCGGTCGGCTGATCGGCGAAGGCATGGTGGCCTGCCTCAAGGACTGGAACGTCGCAAAGCCGCAGCTTCTGGTGATGCGCGGCGCGCCGACCGACAATAATGCGACGCTGTTCGCCGAAGGCTACAACGCCGTCTTGCAGCCACATTTCGCTTCCGGGCAGTTCGTGAAGGTTGGCGAGCCCGCCGGCACCTGGGACCCATCGGTCGCGCTGACGACATTCCAGGAGCAGTTCACCGCTCACCCCAACATCAACGCCGTCGTGATGCCGAACGACGACACGGCGAACGCCGTGATCTCCTATCTGCGCACGCTCAGGGTCCCGCCACGGCGGTTCCCGACCACAGGGCAGGACGCGACGCTGACCGGCATGCAGAACGTACTGTCAGGCTTTCAGTGCGGCTCGGTCTATAAGCCGATCTATCTCGAGGCGCAGGCGACGGCAGCGCTCGCCATCTATCTGCGCGCCGGCGCGGAGCCGCCGAAGGCGCTGGTCAACGGCACGACGATGGATACCACCGCCAAGCAGGCGGTTCCTTCGGTGCTGCTCACGCCGATCTGGGTGACGCCGAAGAACATGGCCGCGACCGTGGTGAAGGACGGGTTCGTTCCCGCCGCCAAGCTGTGCGCCGGCGGCCTCGCCGGCGACTGCAAGGCCGCCGGCATCACGCCCTGACCGACGCGCACGAAAGGGCAACGGCGATGAACGAAGCCGGAACGACAACCGCCGAAAGCCGGCTCACGCTGCATGGGGTTCAGAAGCGTTTTGGCGCCGTCCAGGCGCTCTACGGCGTCGATCTCGAGGTGCCGCCCGGCAAGGTGACCGCCCTGCTCGGAGACAACGGCGCCGGGAAGTCCGTGCTGATCAAGACCATCGCCGGCATCCACGCCGCCGATGCCGGCGAGATCGTCTGGGAAGGCAGGCCGGTCCAGATCCACGCCCCGGGCGATTCTTCGGCGCTCGGCATCGAGGTCGTCTATCAGGACCTTGCGCTCTGCGACAACCTCGACGTCGTTCAGAACATGTTCCTCGGCCGGGAGCGCGTGAAGTGGGGCCTGCTCGACGAGGACAGCATGGAGCAGGCCGCCGCCCGGACCCTTGCCGAGCTGCACGTCACGACCGTCCGCTCGGTCCGGATGCTGGTGGAATCGCTCTCCGGCGGCCAGCGCCAGTCGGTCGCCGTGGCGAAGGCCGTGATGTGGAACTCGAAGCTCGTCATCCTCGACGAGCCGACCGCGGCCCTCGGCGTCGCGCAGACCAGGCAGGTGCTCGAACTGGTGCGCCGCCTGGCCGACAATGGGCTGGCCGTCGTCATGGTCTCGCACAACATGAACGACGTCTTCGCGGTGGCCGATCGGATCGCCATTCTCCGGCTCGGGCGGATGGTCCGTGCGGGCGCGGCCAGCGAGTTCGACCCCCGCATGGCGGTCGAGTTGATGACGCTCGGCCACACCGCCCGCCACATCGAGCCTGCCGGCCGGGCCGCCGATTCGGCGCCACCGAAACCAGCCGGCGAATCGGCGCTCACGCTCGCCGCCCCCGAGCAGCCAGCCCCAGAGAGCACCTCCGAAATGGTGAGCGACCAGCCGGAGGCCCCGCCCGAGGTCTCCCGCGCCCCGGCGATGAGCTACGGGCAGGCGCTCTGGTCACGCATCGCCGCCGGGCAGAGCGGCGTCTTGCCGGTGCTGCTCGGCGCCATCCTGATCGCCATCATCTTCCAGACCCAGAACGCGAAGTTCCTCTCCGCCGGCAACCTCGTGAACCTGATGGTGCAGGGCGCGGTCTTCATGCTGATCGGCATGGGCGAAGTGTTCATCCTGCTGCTCGGCGAGATCGACCTCTCCCTCGGCTACGTGGCCGGCATCGGCGGGGTCATCGTGACCGAACTGGTCGCCCCCGGCCAGGACTGGGGATGGGGAGCGGCGATCATCGTCGCCCTCATCATCACTTCGTTCCTCGGCCTGGTGCAGGGATCGCTGATCACGCGGCTCAGGTTGCCTTCCTTCGTGGTCACGCTGGCGGGGCTGCTCGGCTTCCAGGGAATCATGATCGCCCTGCTCGGCACCGGCGGCACGATCCCGATCCGCAACGAAGTCATCAACGGCCTCGCCAATGGCACGCTGAGCAGCGCCGGCGGCTGGATCCTGATGGCGATCGTGGTGATCCTCTTCGCGCTGATCACCATCGTCCGCGACCGCCAGCGCCGCTCGAGCGGCCTTTCCGCACCGCCCCGGGCCATCGTCGCCCTGAAGATCGTCGTCGCCGCGGTGGCCGGCATCGTGATCGTTCTCATCTGCAACACCAATCGGGGCGTGCCGGCGTTTCCCTTCAACGGCATGCCCTGGGTGGTCCCGATCGTGTTCGCCGTTCTGATCGCCTGGACGTTCCTGCTCGGCCGCACCCGTTTCGGGCGCTACATCTATGCGATCGGCGGCAACGCCGAAGCGGCGCGCCGCGCCGGCATCGACCTCGCCTGGATCAGGACGATGGCCTTCACGCTCGCCGGTTTCACGGCGGGCATCGGCGGCATCATCTATGCTTCCCGCCTGCGCTCGATCTCGACCAGCTTCGACGGCGGCACGATCGTGCTCTACGTGGTGGCCACCGCCGTGATCGGCGGCACCAGCCTGTTCGGCGGGCGGGGCCAGCCGCTGCACGCGGTGATCGGCGGCATCGTGATCGCCGGAATCGTCAACGGCATGGCGCTCCTCGGTCTGAGCGCCGCCGTGCAACTGATGGCGACCGCCGTCGTCCTGCTCGCTTCGATCACCGTCGATGTGGTGGTGCGGCGGAGGGGCGCCACCGCCCGCTGATCCCGCCGGCCCGGCGCGGGCGGGCCGATTGCCCCGCCCGGCCTTTTATGCGACGGAGCCCCCTGTCGTGCCGCAGGAGCCCGAGGGAGACGGATGGCAGCAGAGGCCGAACGAATAATCACCGTGCCGAGGCGCCGCAACCCGGCGGTAAAGCGCCTGCGCCGCTTCGCCGTCGTGCTGGTGATCCTCGTTCCTGCGGCTTGGTTCGTGCCGGTGCCAACCGCGATCCTCGTTGCCTGCGGCGCCGCCGATCTGCTGCGCCACCGCCGCATCACGCTTCGCCTTGTCGAGCAGTATTTCACGGGCAATGGCATCCTCACCTGGCTGCTCTCGCCGCTCAACCTGCTGGCCGACCTCTTCTCGCACCGCAACCGCGGCGTATTCCGCCTCACCGACCTTCCTGCCGCCCATCAGGCCGAGATCGCGGCCTGCACCCGGGCGCTGACCGAGCACGCGGCCGAGGTGAAGGCGCACGTGGCGAAGACGCTGGCCGGCAACCGCCGCGGCATGTTCACCTTCCAATGGTATGGGGAGCCGCAATCGCCGGCACTCCGCATCCCCGCCTTCGAGCAGAACTACCGCTACATCAAGACGATCGCGCTTTCCGTCTTCAACACGCGCGAGCGGACGCACTGGCATTTCGGGCCGCTCCGCCTCACTTTCCGCGTGCTCTTCAACCTCGATCCGATCGCCAGCCGCGAGGTCTTCATCGAAGTGGACGACAAGACCCATTACTGGATGGACGAACCCCTTTTTATTTTCGACGACACGTTCTTCCACCGCTCGATCAACGACGTGGATCACGTGCGCTACTGCCTCTTCATGGACATCCTGCGCCCCAACCGCTGCAACGCGCTGTTCAACGCCACCGTCCGCGCCGTGCGCCTGGTGTCGGGATCGTTCCAGCGGATGTTCTACAAGAACTGGTCTTTTCTGCGCTGAAGCCCGGCGCGCCGCGGTCGTCGCGACGATCGCCACCCGGATCCCTTGACGTCGGCCGCTCTATCGGTACATGATTCGGTACAGTTTCAGAGGTGGACATGAGCCACGTTTCTCTCACCGAACTACGCCAGAACATGGCGGACTACTTCGATCGGGTGACCAGAGATCGTGAGCCCCTGGTCGTCACCCGTTCCGGCGGCAAGGGCAACGTGGTGGTGATGTCCGAAGCCGAATTCGAGGGCTGGCGGGAGACGGTGCACCTGCTGAGCAGCCCGAAGAACGCGGAGCGCCTGATGGCCTCTGTTCGCCAGGCAAAATCCGGGCGTGCCCAAGCGCGCGCATTGCTCGTACCGAAACGCAGCGATCCCCCCGTTTGAGGGTACATTTCACCGACGGGGGCTGGGATGATTACCTCTGCTGGTGTCGCCAGGATCGCGAGACACATCAGCGGCTGAACGATCTCATCGAGAACACGCGTCGCATGCCCTTCAAGGGGATGGGGAAGCCGGAGCCCCTGAAAGGCGACCTTGCTGGCTTCTGGTCGCGTCGCATCACGGGGGAACACCGGCTCGTCTATGCGGTCGAGGGCAAGGGCCACGAGCAGCGCCTTATCATCGTGCAGTGTCGCTATCACTACTGAATGCGCCCACCGGCCCGGCCGACCCGAGCGACGATCGGGCCAGGTGACGGGGATCGAGGATGCCCTGGTGCCGAGTGCTCTCTGTGATCGGGATTCACCGGCCGCGCGGGAGCGTACTCGGCCGAAATGAACACGCTCTGAAACTCAGCCCCGCTCGAGCCGGGCCAGGCCCCAGAACAGGCCGGCCCCGATGACGACACCGAGCGCGAATCCGGCAATGAGCCCGATCACCCCGCCATGCGTGCCGCCGACCGCGGCGCCCACGATCGCGCCTGCGATCATCAGCCCGAACGGCAGAAGGCAGCCGAGGGCCGTCATATTCGCCGGCTTCGATCCACCCTCAGCGGACCTCGACCTCCTGCCAGAAACCGAACCGCCCGCCCACCTGTTGCATCTCCGGGCGCGGGCTTTCGTACGACCAGGCGGCGCGTGGATGCCGCTGGCCTGCGATCATCACGTCATAGAACTGCACGCCGTGCGGGCAGGCGAGATCGTCCCCGGTCTTCTCGGCCCGTTCCAGCCAGCCCCTCTGAACGGAAGCGGGCGCGAAATAGAAATAGCCTCCGCATTCGATCACGTCCTCGCTCTCGGCGATCACGTGGCCATCGAGAACTGCCCGCATGGAACCTCTCTCATGGAGCCGCGCCTGCGAACAGGAGCATAATGCCAACCGGGTCTCACGGAGAGGGAAAACAGGATGGCAGAGGAAATGGAGGGCGGCTGCGCGTGCGGTGCCGTGCGCTACCGGCTGGCCTCAGCACCAATGTTCGTGCATTGCTGCCATTGCCGCGATTGCCAGCGCCAGACCGGCAGCGCCTTCGTCATCAACGCGCTGATCGAGACCGACCGGATCGCCGTGCCCGGCGCCGCGCCCGAACCGGTCACGGTGCCGACCGATAGCGGCCGGCCGCACCGCATCTTCCGCTGCACGGGCTGCGGCACTGCGCTCTGGAGCGAATATGGCGGCCGCCATGAACTTCGCTTCGTGCGCGTGGGCACCCTCGACGAACCGGCACTC
>JASHOF010000173.1 GCA_030041255.1 Acetobacteraceae bacterium | reverse complement strand
GGCTCCTACCATCGTTTCAAGGCGGCCATGAAAGCGGCTGTCGATCCTCTCTCCGAAGAGCGCCGCAGCCTCGACTCGATTCTCGGCATCGGCCCGGCGATTGCCGAAGAGCTTGCGGCCTTCTTCGCCGAGCCGCGCAATCTCGCCGCCCTGGCGGAGCTGGAGGCCGGGATCACGATCGAGGATGAAGCTCCCGTCTCCGGAGGCGCCTCGCCCCTTGCCGGCCAGACCATCGTCTTCACCGGCACGCTTGCTTCCATGACCCGCGCCGAGGCCAGGGCGCGCGCCGAAGCGCTCGGCGCCAAGGTCACCGACAGCGTCTCGCGCACCACGAATCTTGTGGTTGCGGGCGCCGAGGCTGGCTCCAAAGCGCGCAAGGCGGAAGAACTCGGCGTGAAAACGATCAGCGAGGAAGACTGGCGGGAACTCGCCGGATTGTCGCCCAGGATTTGATCGCACCCGCAGGCGGCGCCATGCGCGACTCGCTCTGACCGCGCCGGGTGCCAGCGGCAGGGCTCAGGATCAGCGATCGTGAGCAGGCGACGTCGATATCGAGCAGCAACACCTGTCTGAACAGTACAGGGTCCCGCTCACAACGGTACCTGAACGGCCCTGATCGGAACGCACTTCGCCCGAAGGAACCGCCTTCCTGCGACCAGCTCCGGGTTCTCCGTTGCCCACTGGGCATAGAGTGAGAGCTGCTCTACATTGCACGTGAGCGACGACATGGGCTGGTAGAGCGGATTGACCTGGTGACACGTGGTCCCGTGTAACGCGCAGAGAATAAAGATCAGCCTGACCATGAGGGGTTACTCCGGATCGAGCATCGTTCTCGATGCTGTCTGGCGGCAGCGGGACTGCGTCATGGAACCCACCGCGGGGCGGCCAAAGTCGCGTTTCACGGCTCCGTGATCTTGATCACGAGAACGCGATAGGCAAGGTCTGCGGGCTGCTGGCAGTGGGCGGAAGGCGGCGTAGCCGGCGGTTGCAGAGAGTATGACTTGCATTTCCACGCATCACCGACACAAAAGTGAATATGATGCTGGCCGGCAAAGTGTGTACCGCGCATCCCCCAAATGGTGTATGAATGTGTTTTTGACCTTTTCCAGTGCACCTCTCTCGAAGAGACGCGGGCAAAGCGGATCGGGGGCCCGTCGGAGAGCCAGGCAATGATGGAGAGTTCCTCCGAGCCCCAGGACGAATATCACAGGCACGCGGCGACCACCCGGTTGATCTATGACCTTTTGCTCCGGGAGAGGCGATGGGACGCGCTGTTGCCCTGCTTCACGCGGGAGTTCAGTTCCACGTTTTCGCTGCTATTGACCCGCGACCACCATAGCCGTTCGGTGCAGGTTACGGAGATCGACGTGTCACTACCGGAGCGGCAGCGGGCGTACGAAACCTACTATTCCCGGTTGCAGCCGACGTCGTTCTTCGAACAGAACTATTTCGCCGTGGGAGAAGTCTTCACCGACTGCCTTTACCAGGATTACGACAGCTATTTGAGGAGTCCGCTGTACTGCGAGTTCTTCCGGCCGCTGGACGCCGACCATCTGATGTTCATGCCTTTGGATCGGGGCCTTCATGCGGACAGGAGTCTCGTTCTCCGCCGAAGTCGTGCAGCCGGATTTTATGATGATGAGACGGCACAGCGGCTCAAACTGCTCGGTACGCATATTTGCAACGCGGAACGCCTGGCGGCACGGATGCGTGCCGAGAGCGACAGGGCAGCGAACCTCGAGAGAACGATTGCTCAGCTTGGAATCGCTGCCTTCGTAACCGACCGGGACGGCAAGATCCACCATATGACAAGAGCCGCGGAGCGGCTCCTGTTGGCCGGTACCGTGTTCAGAGCAGCCGGTGGCCGCATCGCGTGCTGCGATGCGGCGCTCGAAAGGCAGTTCAAGATCGCGATTCGCGGGGTCGCTGACAGCATCGACAATCCGCGACAAAAAGCCAGGCAGACGGTGTGGGTGCGCCGAACGGAGCGTGGCGTACCGCTGGCGGTCTCGATTTCAGCGATGATGTGGTCGAAGGACGGGGTCAGCATAAGTCCGGTCAGCCTGATCGCTGTGAGCAGCCCGGAGGATCGTGTGGTCGCCCAAGTCTACAGGACGGCCGAGTTGTTTGGGCTGACGCCCGGGGAAAGCCTCGTGGCCTGCGCGCTCTGCGCCGGCCGACCGCTCGGCGAGCATGCGGCCTCGGCGCGCATCTCGCTCGCAACGGCGCGCACGCTGTTGAAGCGAGCCCTGGCCAAGACCGAAACCCACAGCCAGGCGGAACTGGTCGGGCTGCTGCTGCGAAACAGCGCCTTGGTCGGGATCGGCGATCCGGGCGAGCAGCGCTAGCCCGCGATCGCCCGAGGTGGAATCGTCAGCCCGACACGGGTCTCGCCCGCATCTCCCTCGCGCATGATTCGCCTGGCCCTGCGAGCGGCCGGAGCGAAGCCGCGCCGGGCGCCATACCACCTTGCGCTGACCGGACGCCTATGTAAGCTCTTGCAGGGGATGCATCGCGCGCGGGAGCCGTAAGCCATCGCGACGAAACGACTGTCAGGTTCTCCGCGCGCCGCCCGCCGGCAGAGAGAGGGGAACAGAAGCTCCCTCGCCGACGTCGCACGGATGGCGGGAGTCTCCACCGCCACCGTCTCGCGTGCGCTCAGCCTGCCGGGAAAGGTCAGCGCCGGCCTGCGTGCGCGCATCCAGGCTGCCGTGGCGGCGCTCCAGTACCAGCCGAACATCGCAGCAAGGATGCTCGCCGCGCGGCGCTCCTGGACGGTCGCGGCAATCGTGCCGACGATTCGGAACAATGTGTCCGCCTCCTGCCTGGAAGCCATCCAGGCGCGGCTGGAGGCCGCCGGCTATACGCTCCTGATCGGCATGACCGGCTACGAGCCGGAACGCGAATACCAGATCACCGAGGCCTTTCTCGCCCGTGGCGTGGACGGCTTGATCTACACCGGCGCCTCGCATCTGCCGGCGACCTACGCGGCGCTCGAACGCCACCCCGTACCCTTCGTCAACCAGGGAGTCTTCGAGCCGGACGGTCCCTACCCTTGCGTCGGCTTCGACAACCGCGAGGCGGCGCGCCTCGTGGTGCAGCATCTGCTCGAGCTCGGGCACCGGCGGATCGGCATGGTGGCCTCCATCCAGCTTGCCAACGACCGCGCGGCCGGACGGATTGCGGGCGTGGTGGAAACGCTGGCCGCCTGCGGCGATCCCGGATGGCGGGTGCCGATCGTTGAGCAGTGCTCCACCATCGACGGCGGGCGCGCCGGGCTCGGCCTGCTGCTCGCGCTGCCAACCCCGCCGAGCGCGGTCATCTGCGGCAACGATATCCTCGCCTACGGTGCCCTCTTCGAGGCACGCGATCGTGGCCTTCGTGCCGCCTCCGAGCTTTCCGTGATCGGTTTCGGCGATCTCGATCTGTCCGAACAGCTCGGTCTTTCGACGCTGCATGTTCCCGCCGCCGAGATGGGCCGGCTGGCCGCCGAATACCTGCTCGCCCGCCTGGCCGGAGGGGCGCCTCAGCATGCAACCCGGGTCGAGATCCGGCTGGCGGCGCGCGCTTCAACTGCGCCGCCCCGCGCCCTGGCGGTAGACTCCGCCCCCTGAAACCAGCCAAACCCTCCCCATGCGCCTGTTCCGCCGTCCCCTGATCCGCCGGCTCGACCGCTACGTCTTCCGCCAGCTTCTGGCCGGCCTCCTGGTCAGCACGGGCGGACTGGCGGCGTTGATCTGGCTCACCCAGTCGCTCCGCTTCCTCGACCTCGTCATCGACCGGGGCCTCAGCCTCGGTGTGTTCCTGGAATTGACCGGTCTTCTGATCCCGAGCTTCGTCGCGGTCATCCTGCCGATCACCACTTTCATCGTCGTCCTCTTCCTCTACCAGCGTCTCGCCGCAGACCGCGAGCTGACCGTGCTCGGCGCCGCCGGCTGCTCGCCCTTCACCCTCGCCCGGCCGGCTCTCGCGCTGGCCAGCCTCTCGTTCATCGTCTGTTTCTGGCTCAACCTGATCGTGGTGCCCGCCAGTGTCGCCGCCTTTCGCCAGTACCAGTTCGAAATCCGCAACCGCATTGCCGCCTTCCTGCTCCAGGAAGGCGTGTTCACCCCGATCTCGAACAACCTCACGGTCTATGTCCGCAAGCGCGATCTCGACGGAACGCTGCACGGCATTCTGGTCGATGATGAACGCGACCCGAACAACCAGGCGACCATCCTCGCCGAGACCGGCCGGCTCGTGGACGGGCCGGCCGGGCCGGAGGTCATGCTCTTCAATGGCAGCCGCCAGGTCATCGACCAGAAGACCGGGCGGCTGAACGTTCTCACTTTCGCCGAAAACACCTTCGACCTTGCAACCGCCACCAGGTCCGACGAGCAGCGCTTCCGTGATGCTTCCGAACTCCCGCTGTCGCAACTTCTGCATCCCGATCCGGCAACCGTGAGCCCGGTCGATGTGCCGAAATTCCGTGTCGAGGCCTATCGGCGCCTCTCCGGCCCGTTCACCGTGCTCTCTTTCGCGCTGATCGGCCTCTATACGGTGCTCGCCGGCAGCTTTCGCCGCCACGGCGGATTCATGCGCCCCACCGCCGCGGTCTCTGCCGTCACTTTATTGCTGGCGGCCGGGCTCGCGATCGCCGATTTCGCGGCCCGCCACCCCGTCCTGATCCCGCTGATCTGGGTGCACGCCATCCTGCCCGGGGTGATTGCGGGGTGGCTGCTGCTCGGCCCGCGGCTGCGTGGCGCGCGCATCGCCCGCCCGGTCGCGCTCGGCACGCCGTGACGATGCCGGCCACCCTCGCCTCCTACTTCTCCCGCCAGTTCCTGCTGGCCGTGCTGGCGGCACTCGCCGGTTTGACTGGGCTCGGTTCGCTGTTCGATCTGATCGATCTGTTGCGCCGGGCCGCCTCGCGACCGGACGCGACCTTCGCGCTCGTCTGCGAGATGGCCTCTCTGCGCATGCCCTGGCTCCTGATGCAAATCCTGCCCTTCGCGGTCCTGCTCGGCGGCATCCATGCCTTCTGGCGCCTGACACGGTCCTCGGAACTGGTGGTCGCCCGCGCGGCAGGGGTGTCGATCTGGCAGATTCTCGGCGCGCCCTTCCTGGTCGCCCTCCTGGTCGGGGCCTTCGCAACCACGATCATCAGCCCGATTTCATCGGTCACCTACGCCCGCGCAACAGCGCTCGACGACCAGTATCTCAAGGTCGGCGCCGGGCCGCTCACGGTGAATGGCGGCCAACTCTGGCTCCGCCAGGCCGATGCCGGCCTGATGCCGGATGGTATCGCCATCATCCATGCGGCCGGGGTCAGCGTGCACGGAAAGATACTCAGCGCCCGACAGGTCAGCGTGTTCCGCCTTGGCGACCACGACCACCTGCTCCAGCGAATCGAGGCCAGGAACGGCCGGCTGATCGGCGGTGCCTGGTTTTTCGGCGACGCCCGCACCCTCGAGCCCGGTCATCTCCCCGGCGCAGCGGCCAGCATTCGCATGCCGACCGACCTCACCATCGCGCGCGTCCAGGAGAGCTTCGCCTCGCCCGACACGCTTTCGGTCTGGGAACTTCCGGGATTCATAGCCCTGCTCGCCCGCTCCGGTTTCTCGACGGTCGCGCACCGGCTCTATTTCCAGACCCTGCTCGCCCTGCCGCTCCTCTGCGGTACCATGTCTCTCGTTGCCGCCGGCTTCTCGATGCGTCCGGCGCGCCGCGGCCATGTGACGGAGATGCTCCTGAGCGGCGCCGCGGTCGGCTTCGCCCTGTTCGTCATTTCCAAGGTTGCCGCCGAGTACGGCAAGTCCGGCGGCCTGCCACCCATGCTGGCCGCCTGGGCGCCCGCCGCATCCGGCTTGATGCTGGCCGTCGCCCTGCTGCTGCATCTCGAAGATGGCTGATCTCGGGGCGGCGAGACTGGGCGCCGCCCTCATCCTCGTTCTGCTCGCAGTCCTTCTTCCGCCGCCGCCCGCCCACGCCCAGCCCTCGATCTTTTCGGCCGGGGCGGGGCAGCCATTCTCGAACACCGAGCCGGTCACCTTTCTCGCCGACAAGCTCTCCTATGACCGCAATACCGGCGTGGTCACCGCCACCGGCCACGTCCAGGCCTGGCAGACCGGGCATGTGCTGCAGGCGGACAAAGCCACCTACAATCGCAACACCGGAATCACCATCGCCACCGGCCACGTCGTCCTGCTCGAACCGGATGGCCAGGTGCTGTTTTCCGACCGCGCCCAGCTTTCCAAGGGCATGCAGAACGCCGTCCTCACCGGCATGAGCGTCAGGCTGCCGCAGAATGCGAGATTGATCGCCAATGGCGGCCGCCGCACCGGCGGTGAAATCAACGATCTCGCGCGTGCCGTCTATTCCACCTGCAATCTCTGCGCGAAGGATCCGACCGCACCACCGCTCTGGCAGATCACCGCCTCGCGCGTGGTGCAGGATCTGGTCGACAAGCGCATCGAGTACTACGACGCCCTGATGCGCATCTATGGCTTTCCCGTCTTCTATTTCCCGTATTTCTGGACGGTCGATCCCTCGGTCAAGCGGGGAACCGGCCTCCTGGTTCCTTCCTTCGGCGTTGCCTCCCACATCGGCGCCTTTCTCACCGTCCCCTACTATTTCGTGCTCGACGGACAGTCCGACATCGTGGTCTCCCCGACCATCGCCTCCAAGCAGGGCCCGCAGCTCAACCTCGACTATCGCCGCGACTTCAACAACGGCGCGGTCACCCTGAACGGCTATCTCGCCCGCGACGAAGGTTCGCCGCAGGGCGCCCTGTTTGCGAACGGCATCTTCGACTACGACAACACGTACCGCTACGGCTTCAGCTACAACCGGGCAACCTCGGCCGATTATCTGCGCGACTTCAACATCGCCAACGGCGCCGATGTACTGACGAGCCAGGCTTATGTCGAAGGCTTCGGGCAAGGCGCCTACACCCGCCTCGATACGCGCATCTATCAGGGGCTCAATTCCTCGATCGACGATGCCGCCCTGCCGGTCGTGCTGCCGCACTGGCAGTACAGCTTTTTCGGGGCGCCGGATGCCCTGGGTGGCCGCTTCTCGCTGGATACCGGGTACTTCAACATCCTCCGGCCCGTGGGCGCCAACGTCCAGCGCGTCTCCGCCATCGCGAACTGGGATCGCCCCGCGGTCGGGCCGGACGGCACGCTCTGGGACTTCGCGCTCCATCTCACCGCGGCCGCCTATACCGCCAACCAGCTCGAGCAGCAGCCGGATTTCTTTTCGTTCAATAACGAGACGATCGCGCGTGCGCTGCCGCAGGCGGGGGTGACCTTTCGCTGGCCGATGATGCGCTCGGGTGCCTGGGGCAGCCAGCTCCTCGAGCCGATCGTGCAGTTCATCGTCGCACCCAACACCGGCGGGACGAGCTATTCGATCGTTCCCAACGAGGACAGCCTCTTTCTCGAGTTCACCGACGCCAACCTGTTCGGCTGGAACAAGTTCCCCGGCATCGACCGCGCCGAGGGCGGCATTCGTGCGAACTATGCTCTGCACGGGGCCTGGTATATCGGGGGCACGACCATCGACGGGCTGATCGGCCAGTCCTGGCGGTTGCACAAGGACACCACCTTCCCGGACGGTTCCGGCCTCGAGAACAATTTCTCCGACGTCGTAAGCCGCATCACCGTCACTCCGAACCGTTGGCTCGACCTGACCTGGCAGAACCGCTTTTCCACCAACCCGCTCAGCCTGCAATTCACCGATGCAACCGCAAGTTTCGGAAATGACCTCCTCCGCCTGACCGCCGGATATCTCTACACCCCGATCAATCCTTATGATCTGGACAGCGAACCGTTGGCGGACGTGCAGTCCGAGATCGACGTGCCGCGCAGCGAGGCCTCGCTCGACGCCTCGTCTCATTTCGGAGCGTGGCGCCTGACCGGCTATGGGCGGGAAAATCTCGAGGACGGCAAGCCGGACTCGGCCGGCGTTACCGGTTCGTACGAGAACGAGTGCATGATCGTCGCCGTCCAGTTCGCTCGCCGCTTCACCTCACTCAACGGTGACAACGGTGCGACCCTGTTCCTGGTCCAGATCACCTTCAAGACGGTGGGACAGTTCGGCTTCAACGCCCTATAATTGCCGGATTCGCCGGCGGACGCCTGCTCTCCGCTCCCCGGCTGCCCGATGAGGCTTGCATGCGACTTCGGATTTCCCTCTGCCTGCCGTTCCTGATCGCACTCCTCCTGCCCGTATTCGGCGCGCCGGCTCGGGCGCAGACCGAATCGATTGCCGCGGTCGTAAACGGAGTGGCGATCAGCCGCGCCGATGTGGACAACCGTGTCCGCCTGTTCGCGCTCTCTTCCGGCATCCCGATGTCGCCCGATGCGCTCGATCGGCTGAAGCCGCAGATCCTGAACCAGCTCATCGACGAGAAGCTCCGCCTGCAGGCCATCGAAGAGGCGCACATCGTCGTTCCGGACAAGGCGATCGCCGCCGCCATCGCCGCGATCGAGGCGCAGAATCATCTCACCCCGGGCGCCTTGCGCGACCGCCTGGCGGGCCAGGGTGTCGCGCTGCGCACGCTGATCGATCAGATCCGGGTCGAGCTCGGCTGGACCGAGCTGTTACGCCAGCAACTCGGTCCAGAGGCGCGGGTCACGTCGCAACAAATCGCAGACCGGATCGCTGCCCTGCGCCAGCAGACTGGCCAGACACAATATCTGGTCTCGGAAATCTTCATCCCGATCGATAATCCCGCCAAGCGCCCAGAGGCCGAGAAGTTCGCCGCCACCGTCATCGAGGAGCTGCGCGCCGGGGCGCCGTTCGGCGTGGTCGCCGCCCAGTTCAGCCAGAGCCAGACCGCATTGCAGGGTGGCACCCTCGGCTGGGTGCAGGCCAGCCAGCTCGATCCGCAGGTCGTCGCCCTCGCCAATGAAATGCCGCCCGGCGCCATCAGCGACCCGATTCCGGTCGCGGGGGGGCTCGAGATCGTGCAGTTGTTCGGCCGCCGGCCGATCGGCGGCAGCGCCACCGACATGGTCTCTCTCCGCCAGGTGTTCCTGTCCTTCAAAACCCCGTTCAATCCGGCCGCACCGACCCCGGCGCAACGCGCCCTTATCGAACAGGCGCGCACGCTCGCCTCGAGCGTGCACAACTGCGATGAGATGGAGGCGGCGAACAAGAAAGCCGGCTCCGTGCAGCCGGCCGATCCGGGGCCCATCGTGCTCGACCGCGTGACCCCGGAGGCATTTCGCACCCTCCTCACCAATATCAAGCTCGACACCGTGAGCGAACCCTTGATCGCCAACGACGGTGTGGCGGTGGTGATGGTCTGCTCGCGCGGACTGGAAAACCCCGAGGCGCCGCAACCTCAGGAGATCGCGCGCGACATCGTCGACAATCGGGCCGAACTCCTCTCCCGCCAACTGCTGGCCAATCTGCGCCGCCGCGCCACGATCGAGATCCGCTCCTCCTGACCTCGCCCGTTGCATCGACAGGACGCCCGGCGGGCGCGCCCAGAGCGTGTTCAGGTTGACTGAACACGCTCTCCTTTGTCTGACCGAGCGGATTCACGCGCTCCCATGGTCCCCTTGGGCTCGCTCCGCGATTCCAGTCAAGCACGATCCGCTCTAGCGATTCCGCATCGCAATGAAATCGCCCGGCCGGACGAACGTGAAGCGTGACGGCCTGGCACCATCCCGCACCGCCTTGCCGCCGTTTTCGGCCCGCAAGTCGCTCGGCCAGCACTTCCTGCGCAACGCCGGACTCGCCCGCCGCGTCGCCGCGGCGGCAGGAAATCTTTCCGGGATGAACGTGATCGAGATCGGCCCCGGCCCCGGCGCCCTGACCGCCTCCCTCCTCGAAACCCCGCTGGCGAGCCTCACTGCGATCGAAATCGACCCCCGCGCCGCTCCCGCGCTCGATGCGCTTCGCCTTCGCCACCCGGCGCGATTCCGCCTCCTCATGGCGGACGCCCGCGAAGTGGCCTTGCCCGCCCTGGTTCCTCCGCCCCGGCACGTGGTGGCCAACCTGCCCTACAATGTCGCGACTCCGCTGCTCATCGCCTGGCTCGCCGAGGCCGGCGCCTTCGCCGGCCTGACCCTGATGTTCCAGGCCGAAGTCGCCGAACGCATCACGGCCCGCCCCGAAAGCCCGGCCTACGGACGGCTTTCAGTCCTCGCGCAATGGACCTCGGAGGTCGCGATCGTGCTCCGCCTGCCGCCCGCTTCCTTCCTGCCACGCCCGAAAGTAGCCTCGGCAGTCGTCGCCTTCGTTCCCCACCCCGAGCAGCCGCCCCCTTCCCGCTTCGCCGCCATGCAGCGACTGACCGCCGCTGCCTTCGGCCAACGCCGCAAGATGCTGCGCCAGGCCCTCAAATCGCTCGGCGGAGGCGCCTTGCTCGAGGCCGCCGGCATCGCCTCCGACCGCCGCGCCGAAACCCTCTCCATCGCCGAGTTCGACCGCCTCGCAAACCTGCTGCCGGGCTAGATTCGTGTCATTCATCCATGCTCCCGGACATCCATGCTTCCGGGCAGGAGCGCATCGACGAAGCCTTCCAGCCCGGTGCGCCTTTTCGTTGCCAGCCGGGCAGCCGCGAGGATCGCCCTCACCTCTGCCACGGTAGCCTCCAGGTCGTCGTTCACCAGCGCGTAATCAAATTCCCTCCAGTGCGCGATCTCGTCCGCCGCCTGCGCCATTCGCCGCGCGATCCGCTCCGGCGGGTCACCGCGATCCTTGAGCCGGGCTTCGAGTACGGAAAACGAGGTCGGCAACACGAACACGCTGACGACATCGCCGGGCAGCACTGCCCGCAGGCGCCGGTGCCCCTGCCAGTCGATGTCGAAGAGGACGTCTCTTCCCTCCTCCAGCGCGCCGAGAACAGGCGCCCGCGGCGTGCCGTAACGATGGTCGAACACGTCCGCCCATTCCAGCAGCTCATTTCCCGCCACCAGCGCCTGGAACGCCGCAACGTCGCGAAAATGGTAATGCGCCCCTTCGATCTCTCCGGCCCGCGGCGGCCGCGTCGTGACACTGACCGAGCGCACCGTCTCCGGCTCGGCTGAAAGCAGGGCCTCCGTGAGTGCGCTCTTGCCCACCCCGGACGGCCCGGCAATGACCAGGGCAACGCCGCGGCGGCGAATGGAAGACGTGCATGCCATCGAATCCGGATCCCGCCCCTCCCGGGGAAGCTTAATCAGGCCCCGGCCCGCGGCCAAACCGCCCGCCCGCCGGTTCCCGTCCAGCCCGGGCGTGCAGGCCACGCAAGCCCGCGCCCCACCCGCTCGGTCAATCGAGACCGACAGGTTCTTCAGCGCCTGCCTCCGGTCCAGCTTGCAGGTAGCCGCCGCCGTGAGGCCCAGCGGTATCGCCGTAACAGGCATCGAGAAACTGCCGCCCGCTCTTCATTCTTGCGCGGATCGACAATTGGTTTCTTGCCGGTATTGATGTTGTCGACGAGCAGCGTGCGGCCGCCATGGCACCCGAAACGATCCATGCGCCTTGACCCGAATTCTTTCGCCTTCACGATCCTGCTCGGCATGCTGACGGCCCTGCCGCCGCTGGCAACCGACATGAGCCTGCCGGCCCTGCCGGACATCGCCCGCTCGCTCGACACGACCGCCGGAGCCGCGGCACTCACGCTCAGCCTGTTCCTGGTCGGCTTCGCGCTCGGCCCCGTCGCCTATGGTCCGCTTTCGGACCGTTACGGGCGCCGCCCGGTGATGCTGTCCGGCTGCGCGCTGTTCGTGGTGGCGGCAACCGCGGGAGCGCTGGCCGGCTCGATGCCGATGCTGCTGTTCTGGCGCGTGCTGCAGGGTGCCAGCGCCGGCGCCGGCTCGGTCGTTTCGTACGCGGTGGCGCGCGATCTCTTCGAAGGCGATGCGCTGCGGCGGCGCCTCTCCCAGGTCAGCATGGCGCGCGTCGTCTCGCCGATGGTCGCGCCCAGCCTCGGTGCGCTCGTGTTGCCGTTCGGCGGCTGGCGCGGCATTTACGGACTGACGGCGGCACTCGCCGTGGCCCTCTTCGCTCTGGTTGCCCTCGCGCTGCACGAGACCGTGCCACACCTTGTCGAGAGCGGCCCGGCCGGGCCGGCGAACGGGCGCCCGCGTCCGCGTCTCCTTGCCGGCTATGCGCGCGTGCTCGGCAACCCTCTTTGCCTCGGCTATTGCCTGGTCAACGCGCTCGCCTTCGGCGCCCTGTTCGCCTACATCAGCGGCTCCTCACTGGTGATGATCCAGATTTTCGGGATTTCGCCACGCCTTTTCGGCGGCCTGTTTGCCGCGATCGACCTCGGCCTGCTGGGCGGCTTCTTCCTCAACGCCAGGCTCGTTGCCAGGGGCATCGCACTCCACCTGCCGCTTTCCTCCGGGTTGGTGCTGGGTGCCCTCTCCTCGCTCCTCTTGTTCCTCCTCTCGTTCACCGACCGCGCAGGAATCGCGGACATGGTGGCGCTCCTGATTCCCGGCGCCTTTGCCTACGGCCTGATCACGCCGAACACCGCGCACGGCGCGTTGCAGCCGGTCCCCGAAGCGGCCGGTGTTGCGGCCGCGATTCTCAGCGTTCTCATGATGCTCACCGGGGCCGCTTCCAGCGCCCTGGTCTCGTTCTTCTATGACGGAGAAACGCCGCTCGCGATGACCGGCATGATGGCCGCATTCTCGCTCGCCGCCCTCGTCCTCTATGCGGCCTCCGTGCGCCCGGCAGAGCGCCGCCTGCGGCAGCGGCAGAACCCGCCAGGAAGCCGCTGAAGCAGGGTTACGGTTGCTGCGAATCGACCGTTTCTGCAACCATCGCTTGTGATCTGTCCCTGACCCGGTGTCCTGCCCCCTCTGTCAGCGGTCCCTTGCCGCGACCGGAGGGGATCAGAGGCCACTGAAAACAAATGACGAGTCTCCCGATCCCAGCCCGCTGCAATCCGCACGGACTGGAATCGGGACACGAGGGAGCGGCCGATGGCGATCGTGATCGCGGTGGCGCAGCAGAAGGGTGGTGCCGGCAAGACCACCCTTGCCGCCAACCTCGCCGTCGCCCTCGCTCCCGGCCGGCGGCTCGCCCTGTTGGATGCTGATCCGCAACGAAGCCTCGCGCACTGGCAACGGCTCCGCGCGGCGAACCGGGAGGCGGCGGCCGCGTTCGACTTTCTGGAAGTCGCCGGCTGGCGTCTCGGCATCGAGCTCGAACGGATCGCCCGCCAGCACGATCTCGTGCTGATCGACACCCCACCCGAAATCGATACCGATGCGCGCCAGGCAGTGCGGGCGGCGAGCCTCGTTCTGGTGCCTCTCCAGCCCAGCCCGCCCGACCTCTGGGCCGCCGAAGGAACGCTCCGGCTGGCCGCCAGTGAGCGGCGGCCGGCGCGTCTCGTACTGAACCGCGCACCGGCGGGCAGCCGCCTGCGCGCCGCCATCGAATCGGAGATCGCCGCACGTGGCCTGCCCGTCCTGGCCTCCGTGCTCGGCAACCGCGCAGCCTTTGCATCCGCCTTCGCCTGTGGCCTGTCGGTGCTCGAGGCGGCGCCGCGTTCCCCGGCGGCGGCGGAGATGGCCGCCCTCGCCGCCGAAATCGCCGCGCTCGCCACATGAGAAGCGCCGGCCAACCCTCTTCCCGCAAGCCGGTGCAAGTGCTTATGGTTTCAATGCGGTGGCAGAACGCGCAAGGGTTGCGGCCGGGAGGCCAGGCGCGGTCCCAGCGGGCTGCCCGCGACAGGGGGAAGATGTGTTGCCAGGAATGATGCCACCCTGCTGCCGCCGGAGGAGGAGGATGCGGTGGGCCGCATGCCTCCTCGGCACGCTCGTCCTGCTCGGCGTTCCCGGCCCGGTGCGGGCACAGATCCCGCAAGGAACGCCGCTGCCGCGCATTCTGCC
Organism: Acetobacteraceae bacterium; assembly: GCA_030041255.1. Lineage (GTDB taxonomy): Bacteria > Pseudomonadota > Alphaproteobacteria > Acetobacterales > Acetobacteraceae > JAKAWQ01. The sequence continues at coordinate 1,759 of JASHOF010000173.1, read as the reverse complement.
GCCGCAGCCGCCCGCCGTCGGCGGCCCGGCCGTGACACCGCTGCCCCTGGGCCCGAGCGCCGTGCCGAACGTTGCCGTCCGGGTACAGAAGGTGCTGATCACCGGCGCCACCGTCTTCCCCACCAGCCGCCTTGACCCGTTCGTCGCCGGCTTGACCGGCCCGAGCGTGAAGCTCGCCGCCATCGAGAAAGCACGGGTTGCGATCCTCGATCTCTACCGGCGCAACGGCTACCCGCTGGTGACCGTCTCCGCCACTCTCGCCTCCTCGGGAACGCTCAGCTTCACGGTCATCGAGGCCTACATCGCGGCGGTCAAGCTGCAGGGCAACATCGGCCCGGCGGGGGTGCAGGTACTGCGCTTCCTCAATCATCTGACCGCCGTTCGCCCGATCAGCAGCGCGGCACTGGAACGCTGGCTGCTGCTCGCCCAGGATGTCCCGGGCGTCAGCATCCGCGCCGTCCTCAAGCCTTCGACGGGAGAGCCGGGTGCGCTCACCCTGGTTGCCGAAGTTCACCGCAAAATGGTTTCCGGCCTCGTCACGGCCGACAATGCCGCCTTCCCCGGAACCGGCCCGGCCGAGGGCCTCCTGGTCCTCGACGCCAACAGCTTCACGCAATACGGCGAACAGACCGAGGTCTCGCTCTACCACACCTCCGGCAATACCCAGAACTTCGGACAGGCCTCCTACGAGACATTCGTCGGCAGCTCGGGCCTGCGGATCCGCGTCTATTACGGGGACGGCATTTCCAACCCGTACGGGCAGCTCGCCGCCATCGGCTACCAGGGACTGACCACCGTGTTCGGCGTCGGCGCCATCTACCCGCTGATCCGCTCGCGCCAGCAGAATCTCAACCTGATCGTCAATCTCGACGGGATCAGGAGCGAAGTGCGCGACGATTCGGGACCCGAGGGCCAGCAGGTCCAGGCGAGCCTCGATGAGCTGCGCGTCCTGCGGCTCGGTTTCGACTACGCCCTCGAAGACACCTGGCTCGGCGCACCACGCCCGGCCATCGATACCGCCTCCGTCCGCCTCTCGCTCGGCCTGCCGTTCCTCGGCGGCACCGGCAACGACAACCCGGACCCGAGCGTGATCGGTGAGCAGACCGGCTTCACGAAGATCGCGGGCGAGCTGACGCGCACGCAAACGCTCTTTTCGCCGTGGTCGGGTGCGACGGTTGCGCTGAAGGGGCTGCTCACCGGCCAATGGAGCGGGGTGGTCCTGCCAGCCGTGGAAAAATTCTATCTCGGCGGCCTGGTCTTCACGCGCGGCTACTACTCCGGCGAAGTAACCGGCGACAAGGCGGTGGCCGCGACCGCGGAATTGCAGCTCAATACGGCACTTTCCTTCAATCTCTTCGGCTATCCCGCGCGACCGGCGGCGCAGTTCTTCGGCTTCTACGACTGGGGCTATGCCTGGCAGAACCAGCCGCTCCTGCCCAACGGGCGGCTCGCTTCCGCGGGCGGCGGCGTCAGGCTCAGCTTCACTCCGAATACCGAGTTCGACCTCGTGGGACTGACGCGCTTCACGACCGAGCCTCTCGGCGCCAGCGCCAACGTGACACCGCTGAAGGAGGACGCCGTTTATTGGCGCGTGCTGGTACGGTTTTAGTTCCCCACCGGTGTCGCCGACCCGCTGGGCATGAAACGGTGGGTGGGTAATATGCGTTAGCGTCGTCGGCAGCGAGATCGGTGTTTCCTTGGTGCGCACGAGCCCTTGTTTTAGTTGGATCCGGGACGTCTGAGCACCCCTGATTGTGCC
>JASHOF010000172.1 GCA_030041255.1 Acetobacteraceae bacterium | reverse complement strand
GAGTACGCCGGTGCCGAGCTCGACCTTGCCGGAATAGATCGTCGCGGTGCCGTCGGAGTTGATGGCGAGGAAGCTGTCCACCTGGTCGAGCGCCAGAGGCCGGGCCGGTTCCGTGGCTGCCGCCGGGGCTGAGGAGGGCAGGCCGAGGATCGCGAAGCCGACGATCAGTGCTCCGCTCTTGAGGAAGTCACGGCGGCCGGATGCGGGAGCGATGAACATGGCCTTCTCCCTTCACATGCCGGAAGCCGCGCGCTGGATCGCACGGACGATGCGCTGATGGGTGCCGCAGCGACAGAGATTGCGAGCCAGCACCGCCTTGATATGGGCTTCGCTCGGCTTTTCCTTTTCGGCCAGGAGCGCTGCGGCCCGCATGATCATGCCGTTGATACAGTAGCCGCACTGCGCTGCCTGTTCTTCGATGAAGGCCTGTTGCAAAGGGTGCGGCTCCGCGGGCGTGCCAAGCCCTTCGAGCGTCACGACGCGCCGGTTGGCGACCGACGAGATCGGCGTGATGCAGGAGCGGACTGCTTTTCCGTCGAGCAGGACGGTACAGGCGCCGCATTGGCCGAGGCCGCAACCGAAGCGAGGGCCATGCAGCGCGAGATCGTTGCGGAGCGCGTAGAGCAACGGCATGGCAGGGTCATCCACGCTGACCGCGACCGCGTTGCCGTTGACGTTGAGCGCAATGGATCGGGACATCAGCTCCTCCCTCTGGCGGCGAGGCCGGAACCTTCAACCACCATTTGCCTGATGGCCACAGAGTGGCGTCCGGATATTGGGGCAAGGCAGCGCGATTGGCAAGAACGGAGGGCAGGGCGACGATTCAGCCGGCCATCAGGGCGTTGATCTCCGCCGTCTTCATTGCCTTGTCCACATAGCCGAATGTACCGTCTTCCGTTGCCTCGCGCGCAGCCCGGACGAGCCCGCTCATGGCCGCACGGTAGAGCGAGGTGGCGAGGCTGATGCGTTTCACGCCGGCTTGGGCGAGTTCCGCGACGGGAAACGAGCGTCCGGGCATTCCGGCCATGAAGTTGAAGGGACGGGTGAGTGCTGTGCAGACCTTGGCGACCGCTGCGAGGTCGGGAAGCCCGGGCGCCATCAGCACGTCGGCGCCCGCAGCCTCGAAGGCCCGGAGACGGGCGATGGTGTCATCGAGGTCGGGATTGCCGCGCAGGAAATTCTCGGAGCGTGCCGTGATCATGAACGGAAACGGGAGCTTCCTTGCTTCGGCGATGGCGGCGGCGAGGCGCGCGAGCGCATCTTCGAAGGTGAAGAACGGCCTGGCCGGATCGCCGGTGGCATCCTCGATCGAGGCGGCGACGAGGCCGGTTTCCGCAGCCAGGCGGACCGTCGTTGCCACCGTGCGCGGCGAATCTCCGAATCCTTTTTCGAGATCGGCGGAAACCGGGAGATCGGTGGCGGCGACGATGGTGCGGGAATGCGCCAATGCCTCCTCACGCGACATCGTGCCGTCCCGTCGGCCGAGCGTTCCAGCGGCGGCGCCGCTCGAGGTGGCGATCGCGGCGAAGCCGAGTCCGGCCAGGATCCGCGCGGAGCCGGCGTCCCAGGCATTGGGGATGATGAAAATCCCCGGCTCCTTGTGCAGGGCCTGGAAGCGGAGCGCTCTTTCCGTCTGGCTCGTGGTCATCGCGGATGTCCTTTCACGACTGCTTTCAGCCGGCCGCCGCCAGCGGTGAAGCGAACAGGCGGGACACTGCGGCGAGCCGCGCGCGGGTGCCGCGGTCTGCCGCACCCGTGATGGCCTCCGGGCGCCAGTGGCGCTGAAAAGCGCCGAGCACGAGAGCGAGAGGGCGGTCGGGCGCGCCGGCTGCGCCGAGATGGTAGCCGACGGCGATGAGCTCGGCGCGCACCGCCGCGAGCCCGGCGGCGGAGACCACGGCATCGGACGTGCCGAGATCGGGAACGCCGTCCGGGAAGAGACCCACGCCGTTGCGCGCAAGGAATGCAAAATCGAACAGCTCGCCCGGGTCCTGCTTGCGGTCGGGGGCGATGTCGCTGTGGGCGACGACGTTGCGATGCGAAATCGGATGCCGGGCCAGCAGGGTCCGGCAGAGCGAAAGAAGCGCCTCCATCTGCGCGGCGGGAAACGGACGATAACCCCACTCATGGCCGGGATTGACAATCTCGATGCCGATCGAGCGCGCATTGATGTCGGTGTTGCCACGCCAGAACGAAGCGCCGGCATGCCAGGCGCGGCGCTCCTCCGGCACGAGCTGCCAGATCGTTCCGTCTTCCTCGAGGAGATAGTGCGCGGAAACGCGCGCCGCGGGGTTGGAGAGGCGCTCCAGCGCGGCTTCGGCGGTCGGCATTCCGGTATAATGCAAGACGAGCGTGTCGATCAGGGCGGCGGTCGGGCGGGGGTCATGGTTGGGGCTGGGACGGACCCTCACAGGCCGCGCTCGCGCTTGATCCTGTCCCAGGCAGCATTGATGCGTGCCACCTTCTCGGTTGCCTTGGCGATGAAGGCTGCCGGTACGCCGCGTGCAGCCAGGCTGTCGGGATGGTTCTCGCGCATCAGCCGCCGCCAGGTGGCGCGGATCTCGGTGTCGGTGGCAGTATCCTTGAGGCCCAGCACCGAGTAGGGATCGCCGAACTCGGTCGCGGGCGATGGCGCGGCACCCCGGGCGCGGTCCCATGCGAGCTGGTCGAGGCCGAAGGCGCGATGCACGCGGATGAGATACGCTTCCTCGCGGACGTTCAGAGCGCCGTCGGCGCGCGCGATCATGAAGAGGGCGGCCAGTACCTCTTCGAGCGTGCCGCGATTGTCGGCAAAGGTTTCGGCAAGCTGCTCGGCGAAGGCCTCGAACCCGGCGGAGCTGTCACGGGCCTGGTCGAACAGGCGGCCGACCTGGTGCACCGATTCGGGCGGGATGCGGAAATGCCGCTTGAAGGCCTCGATCTCGGCACGGTTCACGGTGCCGTCGCACTTGGCGAGCTTGGCGGCAAGCACCACGACGGCGATGGCGAACACTTCTTCGCGCCGGCCGAACAGGGCGGCGATGCGCGCCGGGCCGAGCGGAGAAGAATTGCGGTTGAGGCTTGCCCCCATTTGCCGGCGGAGATCGCCGAGCACGCCGACATCGGCGGCGTGGCCGATCGCGGCGCCGACCACGGCACCGAGCGGCCCACCCATGGCCAGACCTGCCATGCCGCCGATGATCTTACCCCAGTATCCCATCTCGTCTTCGCTCGCCGAGCGAGGCCGTCCTATCAGTTTTCGGGTGCGACCGATATGCCGGCCGCTCCCGGGAAAGACGGCGCTTTCCGCGGGTGGCTCGCTGAGCCCGCAGCGAACGTTGCCACCGGGTCGTCGTTCGCAAACCGGCCTTGCCGGCGGCCCTCTTGCTGGCCGCCCTGGGGGTCTGCATTTTCGGCTGCCGATCCTGGAGGCGAAGCAAGCGATGACGGGCAGCCCGGCACCGGCCGGTGTCTCGCGCAGATGAGCGGCAGGCGCTGAGGCGATGCGGCGTGCACGGCTCGTGTTGCTGCTGTTCGCGGTGGTCATCGCGGTGGTGGTCGCCGTGGCCGCGATGCTTCCCAATGTCACGGATTGGACCCGTTACCGGGGCACCCTGGAGGCGCTGGCCGGCGAGGCGCTCGGGCGGCCGGTCGCCATCGCCGGCCCGGTTGCGCTTTCGCTGCTGCCGGAGCCGGTGCTGACCGCCTCGCGCGTGAGTGTAGGCGGTGGCGGCGGAGCGCGGATAACGGTTCGGGAACTCCAGCTCCGCGTGGCGCTGCTGCCGCTTCTGACAGGGCGGGTCGACGCGCGGTCGCTCACTTTGCAGCGGCCGGATTTTCATCTGCCTTGGCCGCCCTGGCGCGACGGGGCGCTGGCCTGGCCGCCGTGGCCGGCAGAGCTTTCGGCACGCGTCCAGGACGGTCGAATCGAGGCTGGCGGCCTCGTGCTTACGAATGTCGACGCGACGCTCGTGGCCGGGCAGGGCGATGCGACGGTGACGCTGGTCGGCAGTGCCGCGGAGGGTGCGGCCAAGTGGAATCTCTCGCTCGTGCTCGGCAAGCCGCAAGCGGACGGCAGCACGCCGCTCGAGGCAAGCTTGCAGGGGGGCGGCGAGGTTTCGGGGACGGCGGCAAAAGTCAGCGGGCAACTCAGCCCGCAAGGTGGGATCGCCGGTCATCTCGCGCTTGACGGGCCGAAACTTTCGGAGCTGGTCGCGGCGCCGGCGCTCCCTTTTCATGCCGATGGCAGCTTCACCTTCGAGCGCGCTGCGGTACGGCTCTCCGGGCTGGCGGTGACGCTCGGTGCGGTCGGCGCGCGCGGCGACGGCAGGCTCGCGTTCGAACCCAACGCCAGGCTCGATCTGGCGCTGACGAGCGAGCAGACGGTTCCGCTTGATCCCTGGCTTGGCGTGCTGCGCCGGGGCGGGGAGAGCCGACTGCCGGTCGGCCTCAGCCTGACCGCGCCGCGGGCCACGCTGGCGCGTGGGCTGCTGCTGCATCTGAGCCTGGCCATGGTGCTGGGCCCGGGGGGCGCCGAGATCGGCTCCTTCCGCGCCATCCTGCCAGGGAATGCGGCATTGGCGGCCGAGGGGCGGATCATGCGCGCCGGCGACGCAGCGGCGGGGTGGCAGTTCGACGGCACGGCTCACCTTGCTGCTCCCTCCCTGCTCGGCACTGTGCATTGGCTGGACGACGCTGCGCCGGGCGTGCTGCCGCCGCTGCCCGCCGGGGTGTTGGGCGAGGCCGCCATCAGCGGGCGGCTGGTGGTCGGAGAGAACGGGTTCGCGCTCGGCGATCTCGTCGGGACGGTCGATGGCAGCAAGATCACGGGGAGCCTTTCACTGGGACTTGGCGGCAGACCGGCGATCAGTGCCGGACTTCAGCTCGACCGGCTCGATCTCGATCCCTGGCTGCCGGGCGGGTTGCGACAGGTGCCGCCGCACCGGTTCTTCGCACTCGCCAAATTGCCAGCTTTGTTCACGGGAATGTCGATCGAGCTCCGGCTGAGTGCGCGGACGGCGGCGCTCGGCAGAATGGCGATCGGCGGGCTTTCGCTCGATGCCGCGGCGGAGCCGGGGCAGGTGATTCTGAGGCGGCTCGACGCCACTGTCGACGGAGTGCACGCGATCGCATCAGGAACGGTCGGAAAAGGAGGTGAGGTCACGGAAGGTCGACTGGCCCTGACCGCCCCCGGGCCGGCCGCGCTGGTCAGGCATCTGCCGGTGCCGTTCAAAGAGGCGATCGGGCGCTGGCAGGCGGGGTTTTCGTTCAATGCGACGGCAGCCGGCCCGCCCCGGGGGCTGCGGATGGCGATCGAGGCGAATCTCGGGGATCTCCGCCTGACTGCCGATCCGGTCGTCGATCTCGATAGCGGAACCTGGCAGGGGCCGGTGAGCCTTCGCCACCCCGGCGCGGCGGAATTGATCGCCGCGATCGGGCTCGCCAATCCGGCGGCCTGGCTTGGCCCGGGGTCCTTGTCCTTGATCGGAGAAGCGGCGGGTGGAGAGCGGAATTGGTCTTTGCGGCAGTTCCGGCTGATTGCGGGAGGGCTCCACGCCAGCGGCAACCTGGAGTCCCTCGGAGACTCGGAGATCACCGGCAACGTGCACGCGAGCAGTTGGCCGCTTCCGATGCCAGGGTCCACTGCGGTGGCGCTGCTCACCGGCCTGGTCGGAGGGGAGAAGGCGATGGTTGGCCTCTCCGCCGAGCGGGTGATGGCGGGGCAGCGGGTGGTGCTGGAAGGCGTTGCGGGCGGGGTCAAGGTCGTCGGGCCCGACGTCGTGTTGAATGTCAATGGGGACTTGCCCGGCGGGGGGGCGCTGGCGGCGGTGGTGCGGGTGGCTGCCGGCCGGGGCCCACCGCACTTTCGTCTCGGTGCAGCGTTCTCCGGGGTCAGGCTGCACGGAGGCCTGACAGCAGGGGTGCCCGACCTTCAGTCCGGGACGCTGGACGGCCGGGCGGCCCTCTCGGCAGAGGGCTACGGCCCGGCGGCGCTGCTCGCGACGCTCGGCGGCACGGTCGGCCTTACAGTACGGGACGGGGTGATTTCCGGGCTGAGCCTCGCCGGGGTGCAGTCGGCGTTGGCGGCCGAGGGGAAGAATGCGGAGGCACTGGCGGCGGCGCTGGACAAGGCGTTGGCGGGCGGGCGAACCCGGTTCGGCCGGCTCGATCTCGCTGCCCGCGGCAGTGCGGGTCGGTTCAGGCTGGAGCACGCGCGGATGGTCGGGAAAGAAGGGGTGATCGAGGCTGAAGGCACGCTCGATCTGCCGGCGCGAAGCGAAGCGCTGAAATTCGCGATCCGACCTGCGCTCGCCGGGGCACCGGAACTTCTGCTGAGACTAGGCGGCCCGATGGCCGAGCCGAAACGGGTCGAGGAGATCGGCGCCGCGTTGCAGTGGAACGATCGGCAATCAAGACAACAATAGGACCACGGATCGCGGTTGGATCAGGCAGCGGCCCTCACCCCGCGTTGCCCCGCGACCGCGCGGCAGGATGCGGGCGCGAAGCGGCGCCGAACCACGCTTCGGAGAGGAATGAAGTCAGTTCGGAGCTTCGTCGCAAACCGTATAGGCCAGGCGAACCAGGCGGCTAGCGGCGCTTTCCATGCCGGCGCGGTCTGCTTGTTCTGCGAGCGCGATGAGACGGTCGATCAGCACGAGGGCGCTGAAGCGATCGGCGGGGGCGAGATCGGGGCTGGGAGGGGTTACCATTTTTCCTCGCTTCCACCGGCATTTTCCGGCGGATGGAGGAGTCTGGCGCGTACTTTCTTGCGCAAAAATTAATGCCGTAGGGGACTTCAACAATTTGTGTCCGGACGGTCCCGGAGCGCGCGCACGCGAAGCGCGGAGGCAAGCGGGCGGCCCGACGGACGAAGACGGTCCGTTTCGGCGATCAGTCGGGCGAGCGTGCCGCCACCCCTTCTGGCGATCGCCGCCAGCGCCGACCAGAATTCCGGCTCGAGGGCGACGCTGGTGCGGTGACCGGAAAGGGTGAAACTGCGCTTTTCGAGCATCAGACGACGGCAGCGAGCCGTTCGAGGGCCCAGCGGGCGGCATCGGAGACGATCGGATCGGGGTCGGAAAGCAGCGGGCGCGCCGCTGAAGCGAGTGTGCAATTTGCCGAATTGCCGATCGCGATCAGGACGTTGCGCAGAAAGCGAGCGCGACCGATTCGTTTGACGGGCGAGGCCGAGAAGCGCCTGCGGAAGCCTGCATCGTCGAGCTGAGCGAGGGCGGCCAAGGGAGGGGCGGCAAGATCGTCGCGGGCGGCGAGCTTTGCTTCGCGGCCGGCGGCCGCGAAACGATTCCACGGGCAGACGGCGAGGCAGTCGTCACACCCGAAGATGCGGTTGCCGATCAGGGGGCGGAATTCCTCGGGGATCGGACCCGGATGCTCGATGGTGAGATAGGAGATGCAGCGGCGGGCGTCGAGCTTGTAGGGAGCGGGGAAAGCGCGGGTCGGACAGGCGTCGAGGCAGCGGTGGCAAGTGCCGCAGTGGTCGGCGTGTGGCGGATCCGCCGCCAGGGCAAGCGTCGTGTAGATCTCGCCGAGGAAGAGCCAGGAGCCGTGGCGGCGAGAGACAAGATTAGTATGCTTGCCCTGCCAGCCGAGGCCGGCTTGCTCGGCCAGCGGCTTCTCCATCACCGGAGCGGTATCGACGAAGACTTTGACTTCGGCGGCAAAGCGGACGGCGATGAAGGAGGCGAGATTCTTGAGCTTGCCCTTCAGCACGTCGTGGTAGTCGCGACCGCGTGCATAAACGGAAATGCTGCCGCGATCGGGGCGGGCCAGGGTTGCCAGCGGGTCGCCTGGCGGGGCGTAGGAGAGGCCGACGGCGATCACCGTGCGCACCTCGCGCCAGAGCGCGCGGGGATCGGAGCGACGATCCTCGTGGCGGGCGAGCCAGGCCATCTCGCCATGGGAGCCGGCGGCGAGGAAGTTTCGCAGCCCGGCGCGGTGCCTGGCGCTGAGTGCAGCGGCGGCGAACCCTATCTCGTCGAAGCCGAGTGACCGGGCGCGGCTGATGATGGCCTGCTTCCGGGCGTCCTTTCCGCGCGTTGCGGCGTGGTCAGAAGCGGCCACGATAGGGCGGGATCGATTGCGGCGGCAGATAGAGGCCCGAGGGCGGCTCGCCGGTCTGCCAGAAGACATCGATCGGGATGCCGCCGCGCGGAAACCAGTAGCCGCCAATGCGGAGCCAGCGCGGGGAGATGGCGGCTCCTACGCGGCGTGCGATCAGCATCGTGCAGGCCTCGTGAAAGGCGCCGTAGTTACGGAAACTGGCGAGGAACAGCTTCAGCGACTTGCTTTCCAGGAGCCACTCGTCCGGCACGTAATCGATGACGATGTGGGCGAAATCGGGCTGCCCGGTGATCGGGCAGAGCGCGGTGAATTCGGGGCAGGTGAAGCGGACGACGTAATCGGCGGCCCGATCCGGGTTCGGGACGCGCTCGAGGACGGCCGCGTCCGGATTGGGAGGCAGCGGTACGGGGCGGCCGAGCAGGGTGGGTTCGTCCATTACGCGCCCTTGCCGTTGGCGTCTGGCTCTCCGGCTTGCCAGCCCGCCCGCAGCGTCGCGGCGTGGGCGGGAAGCGCACCGGCGAGGATCGCAGCGCGGAGGCTCCGACACAGGTCCTGATAGTAGTGCACGTTGTGCCAGGTGAGGAGGATCGCGCCGAGCATCTCGCCGGACTTGAAGAGGTGATGAAGGTAGGCGCGGGCGTGGCTGACGCAGGCGGGGCAGGTGCAGGCAGCATCCAGGGGACGCGGATCCGCGGCGAAGCGGGCGTTGCGGAGGTTGAAGACGCCGCGGGAGGTGAAAGCGCGGGCGGTGCGGCCGGCACGGGTGGGGATGACGCAATCGAAGAGATCGACGCCACGCGAGACGGCCTCGAGGATATCGTGTGGCGTGCCGACGCCCATCAGGTAGCGTGGGCGGTCGGGCGGCAGCGCCGGCAGGGTTGCATCGAGCATTTCGAGCATGCGCCTCTGGCCTTCGCCGACGGCAAGACCGCCGATGGCGTAGCCGTCGAAGCCGAGGGCGGCGAGCGTGGCGGCGGACTGGCGGCGAAGAGCGGGGTAGACGCTGCCCTGGACGATTCCGAACAGCCCGTAGCCGTGGCGGGGCATGTAGGCGGCTTTGGCGCGTGCGGCCCAGCGCATGGAAAGCTCCATCGAGAGGCCGGCGGCTTGGTCGGTGGCCGGGAACCCGGTGCACTCGTCGAGCACCATGGTGATGGTGGCATCGAGAAGATGCTGGATCTCCACGGCGCGTTCAGGAGTCAGTTGGTGGCGGGTGCCGTCGATGTGGGATCGGAACAGCACGCCTGCTTCCGAGATCTTCCTCAGCTTGCCGAGCGACATGACCTGGAAGCCGCCGGAATCGGTGAGGATCGGGCCGGGCCAGCTCATGAACTGATGCAACCCGCCGAGGGCGGCGATTCGTTCGGCGCCCGGGCGCACCATGAGGTGATAGGCGTTGGCGAGGATCATCTCCGCACCGGCGGCGCGGAGCGCGGCCGGGGTCATGCCCTTGACGCTTGCTTGCGTGCCGACGGGCATGAAGGCGGGCGTGCGGACGGCACCATGAGCAGTTTCGAGGAGGCCGGCGCGGGCGGTGCCGTCGATGGCGACGAGCTTAAAGGAAAGTGTCATCGAAGGCCGGTCCTGGAGAGTGGCTTGCCTGGCAGGAAAGAGCGGGGTGACCAGAGCGCGGTGGCGCGGCCCGTTTTCGTCTATGGCAAAATACCGCTGCGATGCCCGAGTCCAAAACAGGCAAAGGGCCGACGAACCCTGAAGCAGCCCAGGCTGCGGCAGCGCTTTCCGCATGGGGACAGGGCGAGGCGGCGCGGGCGGCAGGGGATGCGGCCGGTGCCTTGCGTTGGTTCGACCGCGCGCACCGGCTGGCTCCGCAGCAGGATCGGATCACGCTTTCGCTTGCCCTGGCGCTGCTGAGCGCGGGAGACACGGCGGCGATCATGCTGCTCGGGGAGGTGGCTGAGCGGCATGACGTGAAGGCCGCGTGGCTTGCACTTGCCGTGGCCTATCAGCGCGCCGGGAACAGGCAAGCTGCGGCCGAGGCGCTCGGTGGTGCTCTCTCGGGGCATGCCTGGAGCCCTACTGAGACAGCGGGCTCGGAGGTATTGCGGAGCATTGCCGTGAATGCCGGCAGGCCGGGCTGGTGTGCGCTCACGGGGGGCGGGGTCCTGCTCGTCGGGCCGGAGGGTCTCAGCAGGGTGACAATGACGTTGGACGGGCGGCCCCTGGTGCAGCGTCGCCTGCCGTCGGGCTGGGAGCGGTCGAGAAAGCTTTCGGTGAGCGCCGGCGGGCAGGAGCTGCTTGGCAGCCCGATCCGCATTGCGGCGATCCGTCGGACCGAGGGCTTCGTCGAATGCGGCGACGGCGGTCTTTCCGGATGGGCGTGGCATCCGGGCGAGCCGGAAAGAGAACCGGTGCTTGGGATCGGGCCCGCGCGTGCGGGCAAGCCGGCGTTCAAAATCCGGGCGAAAGAGGAGGGGCTGCGCCTGGCGGGTGCGGCATTGCTTGCGAGACCGCGCCGCTTCGCCGTTCCGCGAGAGCGGTTGACGGGCCTCAGGGGGGCGATCTCGGTCAGGGATCGGGACGGCCGTGAGCTTGCCGGCAGTCCGCTCGATCCCGGACTTGCGGCCGCCGGTGCGGCGGCGCTGGCGCGAGCGATAGCGGAAGGGCTGCCGACGAACGGGCGGAAGCGGAGGGTCAGTGCAGGGAGGGTGGCTCTCGAGGTGGCGGGCATGCCCGCGGCAGCCGTATCTGCGCGCAAGCAGCGTGCAGCGGGCCAGGCTGGCCCGGTCGATATCGTGGTCGCGGTGCATGTCGGAATGGCTGTCACGATGGCCTGCCTCGAATCCGTGCTGCGCCACCTGCCCGCGAACGGGAGAATCATCGTCGTCGACGACGCCTCGCCAGAGCCGGAACTCTCGCACAAGCTGGCTGAGATGGCGGCGGAGAGAGAAATCCGGCTGATCCGTCGGATCCGTGCCGGAGGCTTTCCCGTTGCCTGCAATGCCGGCATCCGCGCCGCCAGGGCAGCAGCGGACATCGTGCTGCTGAACAGCGATACCCGGGTCTCGGCGGGCTGGATTGCGGGCTTGCAGGCGGCCGTGCTGTCCGCCGCCGACATTGGCACCGCGACTCCCCTCTCCAACGATGCAACGATCCTGAGCTACCCGGAGCCGGGGAAGAGCAATCCGGTACCCGACGAGGAGGAGACGGAAAGGCTGGCAAAAGAGGCGGCGCGCCTGCACCGCGGGCGGACAGCAGACATTCCGATCGGGGTCGGGTTCTGCCTCTATCTCCGGCGTGCCTGCCTTGAAGAGGTCGGGCTCTTCCGCGACGACCTGTTTGCCCAGGGCTATGGCGAGGAGAGCGATTTTTGCATGCGCGCGCGGCATCTCGGCTGGCGGCACGTGGCGGCACCGGGCGTCTTTGTGATGCATCTCGGCGGAACGTCCTTCGGTGCATCCGGGCCGGCGCTCTGGCGACGGAATCGCCGGATCCTGAACCGGCTGCATCCCGGGTACGACGACCTGATCGCCGCGCATGGAAAGGCCGACCCGTTGTTTCCGTTCCGCCGGCGGCTGGATGCGGCCATGTTCGCGAAAGGGCGGCACGGGAGCGCGGTGCTGCTCATCAGCCATGCCCGCGGCGGTGGCGTGGAAAAGGTGGTGGAGGCGCGTGCGGGGGCGCTCCGTGCGGCGGGAGAAAGGCCGATCCTGCTCAGCCCGGTCAAGGGAGAAGGTGCGCGCCACGAGGTGCTGGTGGCAGAGGCGGGAGGAGAGGCGCTTCCCAATCTTCGCTACGCAATCCCGGCGGAGCTTGGAGTACTCAGCCGACTCCTCAGGGCGGAGCGGCCACGGTACTGCGAAGTGCACCATCTGGTCGGGCACGACCATGTCATCCTCGAACTCTGCGAGCGGCTTCGCATTCCTTACGACATCTGGGTGCACGACTATGCTTCGTTCTGTGGCCGGATCGCCCTGGTTGGACGCGAGCAACGCTATTGCGGGGAGCCTCTGCTCGTGGTCTGCGCGGCCTGTGTGGCGGATGCCGGCAGCGAGATCGAGGAAGAGATCGTGCCTGCTGAACTCGTCATGCGTTCGGATTCGGAACTCAGGGCGGCCAGGCGCGTCGTTGCGCCCTCGGCGGATACGGCCTTTCGCATGCAGCGGCATTTCCCGGAGCTTCGGATCACCGTGGAGCCGTGGGAGGACGACGCAGCGCTTCCTTCCGCGACGCCGCGTCCATTTGGCCGGCCGCTGACCGTTGCGGTGATCGGGGCGATCGGCGACGCCAAGGGATACGAGGTGTTGCTGGCTGCGGCGCGGGACGCGGCATGGCGGAAGCTCGAGATGCGGTTCGTTCTGTTCGGCTATTCGCGCGACGATCGGCGCCTTCTGGATACGGGACGGGTGTTCGTGACCGGCCCTTACGAAGAACACGAGTTGCCGAAGCTGATCGCGCGGGAGAGGCCCGACTTCGCCTTTCTGCCGTCAGTCTGGCCCGAAACCTGGTGCTTCACGCTTTCCGAGGCCTGGCGGGCGGGGCTGGCGGTGGCGGCATTCGATCTGGGGGCGCAGGCAGCCCGCATCCGGGCGACGGGTCGGGGCTGGTTGCTGCCGCTTGGCCTTTCCCCGAGCGCCATCAATAACGCGCTCCAGAACCTTGATCCGCTTGCCCGCGGCTGACGGGTCTGCCAAGAGTTTCGCCTCTGATTGTGCGCGATTGTTGCATGACTGGGGCGGCGTGCTCGCCCGAGCGGGAGCTTTGGCCAAGAGAACGCCATGTCGGACGAGAAGATCATCACCGAACTGAAGATTTCCGGGCATCTGATGCGGCTGGAGGCCGGCATCTACTGCGTCTTCCATGCCAGCAACGGCAGGGGCCCCAACCCGGCGACCGGGCTTCCGGGGGTGCGCCTTTCGCTTCCTCCGGGAGCTCCGGGAGGCAACGGAGCGGTGGAGATCAGCGGCTTCCGCAACGATGGATGGGTTTCCACCGGGAATGACGCGGCACTGATCCGGGTCTCCGAGGGGCCGGCCCAGGTGCTGGTGACGGTGTATCAATCCGTCTTCGGGGGAGAGGCGTTGCCACAATTGCAGGTCGTACGGCTCGGTGACATCAGGCCGCATGGCGCGCTCTCCAATGGCGAAGGCTTACCGGAGCCGATGCCGGCAGCGAAGGCGGCAGTGGTGCCGGCTCCGGTTGCCTCGGCCTCCCCGGCAGCCGTCGCGGCGAGGGAGCCGGGCGAACTCGGCGTCACTGCTCACGTGCAGAGGCGGGGAGATGTCGTCGGAGCGCTTGGCGAGTGGGTTGGCGAGCGCGGCAGCAAGCTCTGGATCGAGGGATTTTCCATGTTGCCCCCGCCGGACATGCGGCCGGAGGAGCTCGAGTATCAGGCCGTGCTCGGGCGGGGCTGGCTTTCTCCCTGGTCGCAGGGTGGGCAGTTCTGCGGGAGCCGGCGGATGGCGCTGCCGGTACTCGGGCTCAGGGTCAGGCTGCGCGGGGCCGCCGCGGGGGCTTTCGAGTGCGCCTATTCGGCGACATTCACGGACGGAACGATGATCGGCCCGGTGGCGGCGGGCGAGGCGTGCGAGGCGGAGAACCTCGCCCCGCTCGAGTCATTCCAGGTGATCCTCAGGTCGCGCCGGGCGGCCGGGCGGCCGGCGCCGGTTGCAGCCGGGGCAGCGCCGGATGTTACGGTTGCGAGAAGGCAGGTGGCGGGGAGGGCGGGCCACCATCCGGCTGCTTCGGCGGGGGGCAAGCACGCCGAAAGGCCGCCCGGCAAGGCGCTGCCACGGCGGCGGTAGCGGCCGGGATTCGGAGCTTCTCTGCCGCGCCTCGGGCCGCTAAAACGGCCTGGCTTCAGAGAGAACCGCAGAGCGATTCGCTGAAGCCGCGCAACTGATCGAGAATATAATCGCGGAGCGAGTTGAGGCCGAATCATCGCGCTCCGGGTTCCAGCGAGCTTGGCCGGCAGGTGAAGTTCCTCTTCGTCCATCAGAACTTTCCCGGGCAGTATCTGCATCTCGTGAAACACCTGGTGGCACGCGACCAGGATGAGATACTCTTCATTTCCGAGCCGAATGCGAATCATCTGAGCGGCGTGCGCAAGATCGTCTATCGGCTGCCGCGCACCGTCAATGCCGGCACGCATCCGGACGCGCAGGAATTCGAGATCGCTTCCTTGCGTGCGGAAACCGTCGCCCGCACGGCGGAAAAGGTGAAGCGGCTTGGCTTCACCCCGGACATCGTCATCGGCCATCATGGCTGGGGCGAGCTTCTGAACATCCGGGATGTATGGCCACGGGTGCCGATGCTCGGATATTTCGAGTTCTTCTATCACACCGCTGGCGTGGATGTCGGTTTCGATCCCGAGTTTCCCCCGGACCCGGCTCTCTTTGCGCGGATCAGGGCGAAGAATGTCGTGAATCTGCTCGCCCTGACGATGGATGGTCGTGGCCAGACACCGACGCATTGGCAGCGCTCGATCTTCCCGCCCTGGGCAAGGCCGCGCCTCGAGGTGCTGCCGGAGGGGGTCGATCTCGGGCTCTGCCGGCCACGGCCGGCGGCGCGGCGGAGGCTCTTTCACCCAGGCGGCATCCGGATCGCACCGGGCGACAAGCTCGTCACCTACGTGGCGCGGAATCTCGAGCCCTATCGCGGGTTTCATGTCGTGATGCGGGCGCTGCCGCGGGTGCTGGCCGAACGCGCGGACGTGCAGGTCGTGCTGATCGGTGGGGACGACGTGAGCTACGGGATGAAGCCGCCGGGTGGGGGAACCTGGCGTGAGCGGTTGACGGGCGAGCTCCGGGGGCGGCTCGATCTCTCCCGGGTGCACTTCCCCGGCAAGATCGAGTACCATCACTACCTGGCGCTGCTGCAACGCACGGATGCGCACGTCTATCTGACCTACCCGTTCGTTGCCTCCTGGTCGCTGCGCGAAGCATTGGCGGTCGGTGCACCGGTGATCGCGAGCGACACCGCACCCGTCAAGGAATTCGTTCGCGACCGCCATACCGGCCTCTTAACGCCGTGCCTCGATTCGACGCTGCTGGCGGAGCGGATTCTCGAGCTGCTGGAGAATGTATCGCTGGCAGAGCGACTGGGGGCGGCTGCGCGCCGATATGCAGAGAAGCATCTCCGGATGGAGGATCATCTTGCCGCCTATGGCCGCCTGATCCGGCGACTGGTTTCCCCGGATTGACGATTCAGTAGCCGCGCGCGCGATCGACGGTGTTCGGCGGGGTCTCGCCACGGCGAAGGGCGGCGAGGGCGGTAAAGAAACGATCGAGGGTGCGCGGGTTGTAGGTCGTCGGATCGTCCGCTGAAATGTGCGGAGTGACGATCAGATTCGGGGTGCGCCAGAAGCGATGTGCGGGGGGCAGCGGTTCGGTAGCAAAGACGTCGAGAATGGCGCCGCCGAGATGGCCGGAGAGAAGCAGGTCCGCGAGTGCGTCCTCGACGATGAGCGGCCCCCGGCCGATGTTCACGACCCCCGCGCCCGGAGGAAGCAGCGACAGCCGGCGGTAGTCCAGAATGCCGCGGGTGAGTGGAGTCAATGGGCAGGCGAGCAGCAGGAATTCGGTCTCCGGCAGCACGCTATCCAGCTCCGAAGCAGGCAGCGTCCTGTGGCAGGCGGGGTGGTCACGCCCGCTGAGGCTGATCCCGGTGACGGACATTTCGAAGGAACGCGCGCGGGCCGCGATCGCGCTGCCGAGCGTGCCGAGCCCGAGTACGGCAAGGCGTCGATTGGCAAGTGTCGGCGTGTAGCGCGGCTCCCAGAGGCTTCGGCTTTGCGCACCGATCAATGCCGGCACGCGGGTCGCCAGCATGAGGATCGCCATGGTGGCGTATTCGCCGGCCTTTTCGCCATGGATGCCGCGATTGCAGACCAACGCCGCGGCGGGTGGGAGACGGTCGAACGGTGCCAGGGCATCGGCGCCGGCGGTGGTGCAGAAAATCAATCGCAGCGCCGGTGCGACAAGCGGGAGGCTGGCGGCGAGTGGCGCGGGGGGTGTGATCAGCGCCTCTGCCTCGGCCAGCGCGGCGGTGAGATCCTGCCCTGTCTCGCCGATGCTGAGCGCGCAGGCGGAGTGGCTTTCCCCGGCGCGGTCGGCGGCTTCCCGCCACTCAGCGGCGGTGATGGCGAAGAGCGGATTGTCGAGGGCGTTCTGGATATGCACCCGCACTGTCGAGCGGTCCTATCCAAGCCGGAACCGGATTCGGAAGCGGGCCGCCTGCAGGGGGGGCTGGCGATCACGCTGTTCCGGGAGGAAGCGCTTCCCGTTGAAGAGGGAGAGCCGGATCGCCACCCGCCCTGAACTCCTCAGCTCAGCGGTTTTCGGCACGCACGATCTCGTCGATGATCGGGCCGAGGCTTTCGCGCCAGGGCGGCAGGCGAAGGCCGAACACCTCCGCGAGGCGGCTGCAGTCGAGACGCGAGTCAGCCGGTCGGCGCGCCGGGGTCGGCCACTCGGCAGTGGTGATCGCTCCGATCTCGGGCCTGGCCAATCCATGTCGGGCGGCCTCTTCGAAGATCGCGGTGGCAAGCCCGTGCCATGTCGTTTCGCCGCTGCCGGCGATGTGGAAGACGCCTGCATAACGCTCCTGCCAGCCGGAGCAGTCGATCTGGCGGAGGATGGCGAGGATCGCGGCAGCAAGGTCGCAGGCGGAAGTGGGCCGGCCACGCTGGTCGGCGACCACGCGGAGCCGGTTTGTCTTCTCGCGCGCGGCCAGCATGGCGTGCACGAAGTTTCGTCCCGTGGGCGAGATGACCCAGGATGTACGAAGCACGAGGGCCTTGCCGCCTGCCCGCAACACTTCCTCCTCACCGGCCCGCTTGGAAGCACCGTAGACGCCGAGCGGGGCGACGCGGTCGGTTTCCCGGTAGGGTGCGCCCTTGGTGCCGTCGAAGACGTAATCGGTCGAGATGTGGATCAATGGGATATCCGCTTCCCGGGACAGGCGGGCGAGCAGGGCGGGGCCGTCCTTGTTGGCGCGAAAGGCCGCCGGGGCGTCCGATTCCGCCGCGTCTACGGCAGTATAGGCAGCGGCATTGACGACGATACGCGGGGCGAGGGTGGCGAAAAGGGCCAGGATCGCTGCCGGGCGCTCGAAATCGAAGTCGGGCCGACCGATCGGGCTCAGTGTCCATTCTTTCCCGGCACGGGTGAGAGCCGTGCCGAGCTGGCCGCTTGCCCCGGTGACAAGGATTGGCCGTGTCATCAAGGCGGGGAATAGGTGAACCAGATCGGGCACTCGGCCAGGCGCGGGCGGAAACGGTCCTTCTCCGAGACCACCGCGCGCGCCGGATCGACCGGCCAGGGAATGGCGAGATCCGGGTCGTTCCAGAGCACTCCCCATTCGTGCGCCGGATCGTACTCGGCGGTCATCCTGTAGAGGGCGAAGGTGTCGGGTGCGAGGGTGCAGAAGCCGTGCAGGAAGCCGGGGGGGATCCAGAGCTGACGGCCGTTTTCGGCGCTCAACTCGGCGCCGGCGTGGCGGCCGAAATGCGGCGAGCCATGGCGTGCATCGACCGCAACATCCCAGATGGCACCTTTGACGACACGCACGAGCTTCCCCTGAACCGCGGGTCCGTGCTGGGCGTGCAGGGCCCGGATCGTGCCCCGCTCGCGCGAGAAACTGTCATTGTCCTGCACGAAGTCGAACGCAATCCCGGCGGCGGCGAGGCGACGCCTATTGAAGGTCTCGGAAACGAAGCCGCGTGCGTCGGTGAAGCGGCGCGGGGTAAAGAGCAGCACCTCGGGGATGGTGAGCCGTTCGACCTTCATGGCTGGCCTGGCTTTCAGGTTCAGGGCCCGGGCGCGTCCGCCAGTTCGCGAAGCAGGCGCCCCAGTTCCGTCTTGCCGAGCTTTCGCGCCTCGGCCCTGAGACGGCGGGCATCGATGTATCCCATGCGGAACGCAACCTCTTCCGGGCAGCCGACCAGCATGCCCTGCCGGTCCTGGATCGTCTGCACAAAGGTTGCAGCTTGCAGGAGCGAATCGGGAGTCCCGGCGTCGAGCCAGGCACAGCCACGCGAGAGCCGCTCGACATGCAGCATGCCCTCTTCGAGATAAAGACGATTGAGATCGGTGATCTCGAGCTCGCCCCGCGCCGAGGGGGCGAGCCGCGCGGCCCGGTCCGAGACCTTGTGGTCGTAAAAATAGAGACCGGTCACGGCCCAGTTCGAGCGTGGGGCGGAGGGCTTCTCGACGATCTCGAGGGCCCGGCCAGCCGGATCGAATGAAACGACTCCGTAACGGTCAGGATCGCGGACCTGATAGGCAAAGACGGTTGCACCCTCGGCCCGGCCGGCGGCGGCGCGGAGGAGCTCGGAGAGATGATCCGCGTGGATGAGGTTGTCGCCGAGGGCGAGCGCGGTGGGCTCGGAGGCGAGCCATTCGGCCCCGATGCGAAAGGCCTGGGCGATGCCGTCGGGGCGCGGCTGCTCGGCATAAGCGAAGGTGACGCCAAAGCGCTCGCCGGATCCGAGGAGGCGCCGGAACTGGGGCAGATCCTCCGGAGTGGAGATCACCAGGATGTTGCGAATGCCGGCCAGCATCAGGGTCGAGAGCGGATAGTAGACCATTGGCTTGTCGTAGACCGGCAGGAGCTGCTTCGAGGCGGCGAGCGTCATCGGGTACAGTCTTGAACCGGAACCGCCGGCCAGCAGGATTCCCTTGGTGACCCTCATGGCGCAGTACCGAGCCGCTGGCCGCGGTAGCGGGTGGCGCGGATCTCCTTCCACCAGCCCTGGTTTGCGAGATACCAGCCGATTGTACGGCGAAGACCTTCAGTCAGATCGTGGCGTGCGCGCCAGGAAAGGGCCGCTTCGGCCGAAGAGGGGTCGATCTCGTAGCGGAAATCATGCCCCGGCCGGTCGGCGACGAAAGAAATCAGGCGCGAGCAGGGGCCACGCGGGTCGGGGGCCAACTCGTCGAGCAGGCGGCAGATCAAAAGGACGATCTCGAGATTGCTCGAGGGTGAACGGCCGCCGATACAGTAGGTGGCGCCGGGGGTGCCGCACTCCAGCACCCGCACCAGGGCTTCCGCATGATCTTCGACGTAGAGCCAGTCGCGACAATGGGCGCCGTTGCCGTAGACGGGCAAGCGCTCGCCTTCGAGTGCGTTGATCAGGATCAGCGGGACCAGCTTCTCGGGAAACTGCCAGGGCCCGTAATTGTTAGTGGTGTTGGAAACGATGGTCGGCAACCCATAGGTGTGGAACCAGGCGCGAACCAGATGATCGGCGGCGGCCTTGGAGGCCGAATACGGGCTGCGCGGGAAGTACGGCGTCGTTTCGGTGAAGGGCGGATCGGCGGGGCCCAAGGCGCCGAACACTTCATCGGTCGAGATGTGATGGAAGCGGAAGCGTGCTTTCGCTTCCGGGGTGAGGCCCGACCAGTAGGCGCATGCGGCGGCCAACAGGTTGTACGTGCCGACGATGTTTGTCGCGACGAAGGCCCCGGGCCCATCGATCGAGCGATCGACGTGGCTTTCCGCGGCAAGGTGCATCACCGCGTCGGGGTGATGGATAGCGAAGGCTGCGCACACCGCCTCGGCGTCGGCAATGTCTGCACGGATCAGGACATGGCGTGGGCTGCTCCGGGCCTCTTCCAGCGCCGACTCGGAGGCGGCGTAGGTCATCTTGTCGATATTGACGACACTGTGGCTGGTATTTCGGATCAGGTGGCGAACGACCGCCGAGCCGATGAAGCCGCAGCCGCCGGTCAGAAGGATCTGCATGGAGCCGCGTCACCCGCCAATGGAAAGGGCCTGCTCCGATGGCTATCGAGCAGGCCCGGATGCGTGGACCGTCGGAGCGGCGCGATCAACTCTGGATGTTGAGGGCGCTGCCGTTGCTGATCCCGGCGAAGGTGATCTTGGTGCCATCGGACAGGCTGAGCGTGGTGGTGCTGCCAGAGGAGGTGATGGTGGGTTCGCCCGTATAGCCGCTGAGCGTAACCGTGTCGCCGGCATGATAGTTGTAGACGTTGTATGTGCTGGACGCGTTGGTGAGCCCGTTCGCGAATTCGAAGTTGGTGGCACCCGACCCGCCGAGCATGATGTCTCCGCCAACGCCGGCGATCATCGCATCGGAGCCGGTGCCGCCATACATCGAATCGAGTCCCGAAGAGGAAGCGGAGGTCAGGGTCTCGTTGCCCGAGGCGGCAACCAGCGCGTCGCCAAGGCTGCCGCCGGCGGCCAGAGTGTCCCCGGAACCACCACCGAAGATCGTTGCTTTGCCGACGCCGCCCTGGATCGAATTGTTGCCGGCGGAGCCACCCTGGAACAGCCCGCCACCACCGCCCTGGATGGTCTCGCTGCCGGAGCCGCCAACCACTGTCGAGGGAGCGGTGCCGTTGATGAACGTAAGCTGACCGGAGCCGCCGCCGACCAGTACGGAGTCATTTCCGGTGACGCTGATGGTATCGTTGCCGGAACCCGCGACGACCGTATCGTTGGTGCCGGAGAGGCTCACCGAATCGTTGCCGGTGCCGAGCCCGACCAGGTTGCTGCCGACACCGGTGCTGACGGTGTCATTGCCGGAGAAGGCAGTGATGGTATCGTTGCCGTCGCCAGCATAGATCGTGTAGTTGCCGCCGCCGGCGGTCGGCGTGCCGATCACGTTGTTGCCGCCGCCGGACACCACGATCCCTGAGCCACCGCCGGTGTTGAAGGCGACCCCGGAGGTCGAATTGATCAGCGTGACCTGATTGTGACCACCGTTGCCCTGGACCGACGAAAAGCCACTCGAGGTCTGGATCGCCGTGAACGAGTACCCCGAGGGGACGGTGATCGGTGTGGTGAGCGGGGTGGTTTGCTGGATGACGCCGAGTACGCCGACCTGGCCACCCGGCACCGTGGAGATCGGCGAGGAATTGGAGGTGTAGAGGCTGAAAGTCTCGGTGCCGTTCTGCGACGGCACGGTCAACAGGCTGGCAAGCTCCTGGGCCAACCAGTAGTCAGTGTTCGACGGGAACGGCATTTCGAAATCGAAACTTGTTCCCGAGGGAACCGATACGTCCGGCATCGTTGGTCCTGCGCAATGGTAAACGTTACGACTGCCGACCCGTTCAGGGTCGATCTGTTAAGCGTTTGTTATTTTGTGCTGAGGGGCGATGCAAGCGTTAATTGGACCGCTTCTCGTTCCCTCGGGTTAAATCTCCGAGGCATGTTTGGGAGGATGTCATCGCGGCGTGCCGATCTCGACTAGAAGGCGAAAAATTCGCGCAGAGACACAACCAGAGGTGGTAAGCACTCAATAGAACAGAACCGGGCGAATGCGGTTGCACACGTCGTAAGCAGAACGACGCCACAGGATTTCAGGGCGCTCAGGGATGCCGTGGATTGGAACGGAGCACTCGTCAGCCGACGTCACGGACAGTGACCTGGCAACGGGCAAGATAGCAGTCGATCAGAAAAGGGCTTGCGCCTGCGGCCGGCTCGATCCGGGAGTGAACCCGAGGGGAGCGTGAGCGCAGTGCCCGTGAGCAGCCCCGCCATATATGGGCAGGGCGCATCTGGAAGGCGTTCCAGCCGGGCGCGTGCGCGACGGCGAAATCGCCCACCGGCCCCCCTGGCCCAGGCTGCGCGCGGGGGCTGCGCGCGGGGCGCGGCACCCGATCAAACCCTCGGCGTTCGGCGGACCCGCCTCGCCGACGCAACTGCTTTGCGAGGCGAGGCCCTGTTTTCCCCGCGCGAGCGGGACGGGGTTGCCGCCGTCCGGCATCCTGCCCATGTCTCGACAACAGAAGCGTCAGCGAAGCCGGGGATTGCCGAGCGAGCGGTGGCGGCCGAACAATTCACTGGCGGCGTTCGTTGGGTTCACATATTCGTGATCAGCCGTGCCAGACAATGGCCGCCTGGGTGCCATCGCGGAGCCCAGGTCGGACGGTGCCATGGCGCAGCATTCGATGGCGGCCTGACGTGCGGCCGCGGCGTGAGAAGGAAAGGGGAAACAGATCATGATCCGAAGGCTCATCCTCATTCCGGCGTTGCTGAGCGGCCTTGCGCTCGGTCTTGCGGGCTGCGGCAACAGTCCCGGCACGCGGGCGGTGACCGGCGGTTTGATCGGGGCGGGCGCCGGCGCGGGGATCGCGGCGGTAACAGGCGGCAAGCCGGCAACTGGCGCATTGATCGGGGCTGGAGTCGGGGCGGTGGGCGGGGCTGTGACCTCGCCCTGATTCGGACCCTGCTCGGGTAGAGGGCAGGTGATCGCATGCGCAATCGACGCCGGCTTGCCGCTTCGTCCGCTCCTGGAGTTATATCTTCCTGACCGGTGTCGCCCGATGCCGGCCGGGGCGGTCACCTTATGTTAAGACAAGAAGGATGGAGCGGTTTCAACGCGGGTGAAACGGCGGTCGGCTGGTGTGGTGTGGTACTGCATCTGCACCGGACAGCGGCCGCTTCCCTGCCCATGGAAGCGGAGCCAAAGCTCAGCCTGATCGCCGATCGCGGGATCGAGGGTGACCGCTACCTGCTCGGCGCCGGATTCTACTCTAAGAAGCCCGAAGTCGGGCGGCAGGTCACCCTGTTCGAGATGGAGACACTGGAAGCGCTCGCGCGCGACGAGGGGCTCAGGTTCGGGCCGCATGAGCACCGGCGCAATGTCACGGTGCGCGGGGTGCCGCTCAATCACCTGGTCGGGCAGCGCTTCCTGATCGGTACGGTGCTGGTCGAAGCGACGCGCCTCTCCGTTCCGTGCCTCCATCTCGAAGAGGTTTCCGGCAAGCGGGTATTCAAGGCGCTGTTGCACCGTTCGGGCCTGAATTGCCGCATCCTGCGCGGTGGCTTCATTGCCGTCGGGGATATGGTCCGGCCCGCAGAGTGAGCGGCGATCAGGACCTGCATCGTGGATCACGGGTGAGGGCCGGCGCGAGGAGTATGGGGTTGGGGGCTGCCAGACCCGCCGGTCGGTGAAGCCTTCCACGCGCTATCCTTTGACCGCCCCGAACGAAAGTCCGCGTGCCAGGTAGCGCTGGAAGAAGAAGGACAAGATGACCGGCGGCCCGATGGCGATCAGGGTGTTCACGGCGGCCAGATTGAAGTCGATGTCACGCGTGCCGCGCGAGGCGAGGATGAAGGAAGCGAGCGTCTGGGCGTTGCGCGACGTGAAGGCCGAAGAGAACAGGGCCTCGTTCCAGCCGAATGCAAACACGTTGATCGCGGTGACGACGATGCCGTCGACCGAGAGCGGCAAGGCGATCAACCGGAAGATCTGCCAGGCCGTGGCACCTTCGACCTTGGCCGATTCCTCCACGTCCTTGCTGACATCCCGAAAGATGTCACGCATGATGACCACGCCGAAGGCAAGGCTGAATGTGGAATAGGAGATGATCAGGCCGGTCCATGTATCGATGAGCCTGAAATAGACCATCATCAAATAGAACGGCACCAGGAGCACAGCCGGCGGCAGCACCCGCTGTGAGAGGAACCAGAGCGTGATGTCGCGAGAAGGGATCGGAAACTCGAATCGCGCCAGGCTGTACGCCGCGGGAATCCCGATTGCGAGCACGAGAATGGTGGCGCCGCCGCTGACCACGATGCTGGAGAGAATGGCGTGCAGCAGGGTGTTATCCGAGAGCACCTGCCGCCAGGAATCGAGGGTCGGCGTGAACTGCAGGAACGGGACAATGGCACCGGAGCGGAACGTTTCCTCGAGCGACTTGACCGAGTTGACGATGGCCCACAGGAACGGCACCAGGATCCAGACGCTCGTAGCCAGCAGGATGACCAGGACCAGGAAGCGCGAGCGGGAACGGGCGTGACGCCACAGGACGCTCCTCATGCCGGCTGTCCCGTCATGCGATCCGCCGGCGCATCTGGCGGAAGAACACCAGGAGCAGCACGGATATCATCCCCAGGACGATGATGGCCATCGCGGAGCCGCTACCGAAATCGAAGAACTGGATCGTCGTCAGGTAATTGTAGATGCTGAAGAGTTGTGTACTGGTGCCCGGCCCGCCGCTGGTGATGGCAAACGGCAAACCGAACGCCTTGAATCCTTCGACCATCCGGAACAGAATGGTGATCGTCATCACCGGCCAGACGAGCGGGATGGCGATATGGCGCAGCACCTGCCAATGGGTTTCGCAGTCAAGTAGCGCGGCATCGTAAATCTCCTCCGGGATCGACGCCAATCCTGCCAGAGCGAGCAGGAACACGAACGGCGTCCAGCGCCAGACCTCGAGGATCATTGCCGCAGCAAGGCCGCCGGCGACCGTGGAGAGCCAGGGAATGGAGATACCCACCAGGCCGAGCAGCCAGGTGACCAGTCCGCCCTGCGAGCTGAACAGCGTAATACCGAGATAGCCGATCGCCACCTCCATGGTGAACAGAGGCGAGGTGATGAGCGCCCGGAAAAAGCGGGTACCCGGTGCGCCGAGATTGATGACCCATGCCAGCAGCATGCCGAGCACCACTTCAATGGGGAGCGTGGCGACAACGTAGATGACAGTGATGAGGATGCTGTGCCAGAACTGTGCCGATTGCAGCACTGCTGCATAATTCGCGAAGCCGATATAACCGGTGATGCCGCGTCCCAGAACGTAGTTCGCGAAGCTGTAGCGGACGACTTCGACCAGAGGGAAGAAGGTGAGGCCGATGACCCACAACACGGCGGGTGCGAGCATCAAGTACTTGAAGGCAGCGTCGTCTCCTGACCTCCTGCGCCGCGCCGCCCGCTCCGTGCCGCGCGCGGCGACGGAATCGGTTGGCGAGCGGCCTTTGTTCACGAGCCAGAGGAGGCGAGATAAAGTGCCTTCTGCGAAGCCTGGCCATGGCGGTTGGTGATTTCTTCCCAGGCGGCTGCGGTGTCATCGAGCGCCTTCTTCGGCGTTGTTTGGCCTGAGAGCAGCGGCGAGAGACCGTCGCCGAGCGGGTGCCAGTAGTCCGCTGCACCGGGGATGCGGATGCAGGGCTCTAGGGCGAGATTTGCGTCATACGAATCCATGAATACCTCGGCAGCGGAAATCATACGGCATGGGCTGGTTTCGCGAGAAGCACGAGTTTACGCACCGCCGGCTTCCCCCGTCGATACCGCCGGCCAGGTTCAAGGAGAAGCTGATCCAGGTGCCGCTGATCGGGTCATATGTATCGGTGGCGTTGGGGAGAATCAAACCGCCGATCTTCCCCTCGGCGACCGGGATCTTCCGATCCTGTACCAGAGTGGGCCGATGGCCCGAGATTGCCTGCGTAGAGGTCTTGCCAGAGAGACACAGGTTCGGGCACTGGCTGCGCTCCCGGCTGATATCCTCCCGCGGCCCATTCGGCAGGAAGTCGATGTTGCTCTCGAACGCCGCAAGATGACCCGGTGAATGTCGGTTGTCGGCCAGCGAACAGATCAGGCCAGCGCTCACGCATGGTGCGCTCCGCCTCCGCCCGCCGCCGGACGGCGGCGCGCGGGTGGCTAGCATTGCGTGACACTGAAGCGGCGCGCCTCTCTCTCGGCATGGTTGATCGCGGACAATACGGACGCGAGTATTGCAGAGGGCCGTTCCCCGCGAGGTTCTGCTTGCCCGCCGCCCCGTTGCCTCAGCCGAGAGGGCTCTCGTACCCGGAATCATGCCTGGGTGATACACGGGCACCCTCACCCCGCGCTGCGCGCGACCCTCTCCCAGAGGGAGAGGGCAAGGTGTTTCGAGGTCATGTGAGTGAGTCACTGATGAGCGAAAGTTGGCTCTCGGTCAGCCTGCCCGCCGCACCGTCCCTGGCTGCCGGTGCCGGCCGGGCGGTGCTGCTCGACCCGGACGGCGTCCTGCATCACCTCCCGGCGGCAGCCGCGGCGGCGCATCTCCGGCAATGGCCGCCACCCCTCGTCGTGCACGCCCCGGCGACCTTTCGCCGGCTCGGCCTTTCGGGCCGGCTTGCCTTCGATCTTCTCGAGCTGTTCGCCTTTGTCTGCCCGGCATGTCCGGTCGCACCGACGGTACGCGGGCTGGCGCTGGCGCTCGGAGAAGCCGCTCCGGCAGGGCTCGAAGCGGCGGCGGCCGCCTTGCCGCGCCTGGCGTCTTCGTTGCTGCACCGTCTCGCGGATGCGCGAAGCCTGCCGGCCAACGCCGAGGCGGCCGGGCTCGCCGCCCTGATGGGGCAGGCAGGCTGGGGTTGGGCGCCCTTCGTGCTGGCGGCGCTCGATAAGCCCGACGCCGCTGCCGCGACGGAGGGTCTTCGCGTCTGGCGGCGCCTGCCCGAATGGGAAGAGACCGCGCCGCCTCCGAAGCCTTCGAGCCATCCGCTCGCAGCAAGCGAGGCCCGGGCACGCCTCGCCCAGGTACTGGGCGAGGCCGCCGAGCCAAGGCCCGGCCAGTCTGATTACGCGGCGGCGGTCAGCGAGGCTTTTGCCCCGCGCGAGAGAGAAGGTGAGCCCCGATTCGTGCTCGCCGAGGCGGGCACCGGAACCGGCAAGACGCTCGGCTATATCGCGCCGGCCAGCCTCTGGGCCGAAAAGAACCAGGCGCCGGTCTGGATCAGCACGTTCACGCGCCATTTGCAGCGCCAGGTCGAATCGGAGCTTGCCAAGCTCTACCCGCAGCAGGTCGAGCGTCGCCGCCGCGCCGTCGTTCGCAAGGGCCGGGAGAATTACCTTTGCCTTCTCAATTTCGAAGAGGCGGTCGCCAACGCAACGGGCCGGAAGGGCGCGGCGCTCATTCCCCTCGGCCTGGTCGCGCGCTGGGCCGAGGCCACCGCCGACGGCGATCTCCATGGCGGCGATTTGCCCGGCTGGCTGGCCGAGCTCTTTGGCCCGGCCCTCCTCTCCGCGCTCGCCGATCGGCGCGGGGAATGCATCCACGCTGCCTGCCCGCACTGGCGCCGCTGCCTCATCGAACACACCATCCGCCGGGCCCGCACGGCGGGACTGGTGGTCGCCAACCACGCGCTCGTCATGACGCAGGCCGCCTGGGGTGGGCCCGAAGAGCAGGCGGCGCCATTGCGTACCGTCTTCGACGAGGGCCATCACCTCTTCGCGGCGGCCGACGCCGCCTTCGCGGTCGAACTCTCGGGAACCACGATGGCCGATCTCCGCCGCTGGCTCCTCGGCGCGGAGGGCGGCCGATCACGTGCCCGCGGGCTCGCCCGCCGCATCGAGGACCTGCTCGGCGAAGCGCCCGAGATGCACGAGGCGCTGGACCGGGCACTCGCTGCCGCCAGAGCGCTTCCGGGCCCGGGCTGGCAAGCCCGGCTGATGCCGCCCGCGGCAACGCCTCGCATCTTCGCCCCCGTTCCCGCCGAGGCTCTGCTCGCCGCCATCTCGGCCCAGGTGCTGGCACGAACGGCAGCCGACAGCGATGCGCCGGAGGCCGATCTCTGGCCCGTCAGCGAAGAGCTGGCTCAATGCGGCACGGCGCTGGCAGGCGCGCTTTCCAGCCTTGCCGCCCCGCTCTCTCAATTGGCCAAGGGGCTTTCCAGGCGCCTTGCCGCGGAGGCGGAGACGCTGGAGGAGTCGCTCCGCCTGCGTATCGAAGCGATCGCGCGGGTCCTCGCCCGTCGCGCGCTCGCCCCGCTCGCCGCATGGCGGGAGATGCTCGGCCATCTTTCCGAGCCCGCTCCCGACCCGCGCCGCCGCTCAGAGCAGATCTCCTTCCTCCGCCTGGAACGACGCGACGGCGCGATCAGGGACGCCGCGCTGCTCCGGCACTGGCTCGACCCCACCATTCCCTTCGCCGCGACGATCGTGAGATCCGCACACGGCCTGCTCGTCACGTCGGCAACGCTGTGCGATGCCGGAGCGCCGGATCCGGAAACCGCCTGGCGGACGGCCGAGGTGCTGACCGGCGCTGTCCATCTCGCCCGACCCGCTGTTCGCGTCTCGGTGCACAGTCCCTTCGACTACCAGGCGCAGACCCGCGCCTTCGTCGTCACCGACCTCGCCCCCGGCGGGATCGACTCGCTTGCCGCCGCTTACCGCGCGCTCTTCCTCGCTGCCGGCGGTGGCGCGCTCGGCCTCTTCACCGCCATCAGTCGCCTGCGCGCGGTCTATCCCCTGCTCGCCCCGGCGCTCGAAGAGGCCGGCATCCCTCTCTACGCCCAGCACGTCGATCCGATGGACAACGCGACCCTGGTCGAGATTTTTCGCACCGAGGAGGAAAGCTGCCTCCTCGGGACGGACGCGATGCGCGACGGCGTCGATATCCCGGGCCGCGCGCTCCGCCTCGTGGTGTTCGAGAAGGTCCCCTGGGCGCGGCCCGACATCCTGCACCGGGAGCGCCGGCGCCACCTCTCGGATGGCGATCCCCAGGCCTATGACGAGCGGATGGCCAGGCTTCGACTGCGCCAGGCCTTCGGCAGGCTCATCCGCACCGCCTCAGACCGCGGTATCTTCGTGCTCCTGGATCGGCGCACGCCCTCGCGGCTTTATCCCGCATTTCCCGCCGGCGTCGCAGTGCACCGCGCCGGGCTTGCCGAAGTCGCGGCGGAGGTGCGCCATTTTCTCGGCCCGCGAATTTCCACTTCCACCCCTTGAGGCGCCTACCATCTTCGCGGCTGCCTTCGCGTGTAAAGAAACACCGAGAGCGGCACGACGACGACCAGAACGACGGTCCCGGTCAGTGTCAGCTCGTGCAGCAGCCTGAAGATCAGGCCGCAGATCAGACCCCGTATCACGATGCCGGCCAGCAGGTGGCCGAAGGCGATGCCATGGCCGTAGGCGTAGCCGACCGGCAGGCAGGGAAAGGCGGCAATCTGCGGGCTCACGGGCAATCGAACCGGGCTTACACGGCGCGGAGCGAAGGACACGAGAGGGAGCCCCTGTCCAGCCTCCTCCTTGCCGCGGCGCGCCCTGCGTCTATCCTTTCGCTGTGTCCCCCGCCGCTCGCCTTGCCGATCTGATCGTGCACGCCCGCCGCGCCGTCATCTTCACCGGTGCCGGCATCTCGACCGAATCCGGCATTCCCGATTTTCGCAGCCCCGGCGGCGTGTGGAGCCGCATGCGGCCGATCCAGTTCGCCGCGTTCCTCGCCAGCGAAGAATGGCGGCGGGAAGCGTGGCGGCGCGCCTTTTCCAACAGCTCCGGCTGGGTCGGAGCGAAACCCAACGCCGGCCATTTTGCCATCGCACGGCTGGTGGAGGCGGGCAAGGTCGCCGCGGTCATCACCCAGAACGTGGACAACCTGCACCTCGAATCGGGCGTGCCGGCAGAACGCGTCATCGAGTTGCACGGCAATGCCAGCTATGCGACCTGCCTCGAGTGCGGCCTCCGCCACGAACTGGAGACGCTTCGGCAGAGTTTCCTTGGTCGCGACGAGATTCCGAGCTGCCAGGAATGCGGCGGGCTGGTCAAGACCGCCACCGTCTCGTTCGGCCAGCCGATGCCCGTCGAAGCGATGCGGCGCGCCGAAGAAGAGACGCTGGCCGCGGATCTCTTCATCGTGCTCGGCTCTTCCCTGGTCGTCTTTCCGGCTGCCAGCTTTCCCCGCATGGCGAAAGAGAACGGCGCCGGGCTGGTCATCGTCAACCGCGAACCAACGCCGCTCGACGCCATCGCCGATCTCGTTCTCCATACGGAGATCGGCCCGGTGCTCGCCGCCGCCGTGCCGGCTTGATCTCACCGTCCACCTCGCGCAGCCTTCGCAGTTCCCGCGAAAGATTCCCGCCATGCCCGCCCTGCAAGCGCTCGACCCGCAAGAGGCCCTCGTCTGCACCATGGTCCTCGTCGCTGCCGCCGATGGCGGCCTGACCGACCGCGAAATCGGGGCCATGGCAGGGTTGGTGCAGACACTTCCGGTCTTCCACGATTTTGCCACCGATCGCCTCAAGGCCGCGACGGACACCGCCGTCAGCCTGCTCGGCGAGACAGAGGGTCTCGCGCACGCCGCGCGCCTGATCCGTGAAGCCCTGGAGCCGAGGCTCCGCGAGACCGCCTATGCGCTGGCCTGCGATGTCATCGCCGCCGATCAGGAGGCGCGCCGGACCGAACTCGAGATGCTCGAATTCGTGCGTGCGGAACTCGCCATCGACCCCTTGATCGCGCGTGCCCTCGAGCGCGGCGCCCGTGCCCGCCAGCAACACCGCTGAACACGAGGCTTCCAGGCGAAGCAGCGCCGGGCTGCATCCTTTGCAACTCGCAGAGTCTGCTCGCCGCGCTATTTCTACGACCAGAGCCTCTCCCTCACGGGCACACGCATGACCCCGATCATCGGCATTCCCGGCTGCGCCAAGAGCCTCGGCGATCATCTCTTTACCGCGACCCCGGCGCGCTACGGCCAGGCGCTGATCACGGCAGCCGGCGCATTGCCCCTTCTGATCCCGCCCGAGGGCGAAGCGATGCTGGCCGTGCTCGACCGGCTCGATGGCCTCCTCATCCCGGGCAGCCCGTCGAATATCGAGCCTGCCCGTTACGGCCAGGCCGACGATCTCACCCCCGGCCAGCACGATGCCGCGCGCGATGCGACCGCCCTGCCGCTGATCCGTGCCGCCCTTGCCCGCGGCCTGCCGCTGCTCGCGATCTGCCGCGGCATCCAGGAGCTGAACGTAGCCCTTGGCGGCACCCTCGTTCAGCGGGTGCAGACCGTGCCCGGCCGATTCGATCATCGCGGCGGGTCCGGCACCCTGGCCGACCGCTACGGACCCAAGCACACGGTGACGCTTTCCGGCGGTCTCGCGGACATGCTCGGCGAACGCACGATCATGGTGAATTCCTTGCACGAGCAGGCGATCGACCGCCCGGGCGAACGCGCCATCGTCGAGGCGATGGCGGCTGACGGCACGATCGAGGGGATCCGCGTGGGTGGCGCGCGCAGCTTTGCCTATGGCATCCAGTGGCACCCCGAGTGGGAGGTCCAGTCCTTTCCGGACCGCTTCGCCCTTTTCGCCGCCTTTGGGCGTGCGGCGCAGGCTTTCCAGGCCGGCCTGCGCAAAGCCGCCTGATTTCTCTCGCCGCTGGCCCGGATGGATCTCTGTCTCACCGGTAAAACGGCCCTGGTCACCGGCGGATCGAAGGGCATCGGCCGTGCCGCTGCAGCCGCGCTCGCCGCCGAGGGCGTGGCGCTCACCCTGATTGCGCGCAGTGCCGGCCCGCTCGGCGAAGCCGCCGAGGCAATCCGTACGACCGCCCAGGTTTCGATCCGGACGATCGCGGCCGATCTCTCGCGCCAGGACGAGATCGAGCGGCTTGCCGCCGCCGTCCCGACGCCGGACATCCTGGTGAACAATGCCGGCGCGATCCCCCCGGGAGGGCTGGCCGCCGTCGATGACGCGGCCTGGCGCAGGGCGTGGGACCTCAAGGTGTTCGGCTACATCTCGCTGACCCGCCTGATCCACGCGCGGATGACCGAACGCGGCTCCGGCGTGATCGTCAACGTGATCGGCGCCGCCGGGGAAAAATTCGATCCGGACTACATCACCGGCTCCGCCGGCAACGCGGCGCTGATGGCCTTCACCCGCGCGCTGGGCCGCGCCAGCCACGCCCACGGAATACGCGTCGCCGGCATCAATCCGGGCCCGGTCGAGACCGAGCGCCTCGTCATGTTGAGCCGCGCACGCGCCGAGAAGAGCCTCGGCGACGCCTCTCGCTGGCGCGAGCTATACGCGCGCATGCCGTTCGGACGTCCGGCCCTGGCTGCGGAAATCGGCGCCGCGGTCGCCTTCCTCGCCAGCCCGCGTTCCGCCTACACCAACGCCACCATTCTGACGATCGACGGCGGCGGCTGACCCGCCCGAACCTGCATCGTCCTGCCATGGTGGCCTTCAATTCCGCGGCAGGCGCGGCCGTTCGGGAGCGTCGGGATTCTGCGCCCGCTGGCGCAGCAGATGATCGGCGAGCACCAGCGCCATCATCGCCTCGCCCACGGGGACGGCGCGAATGCCGACGCAGGGATCATGCCGCCCCTTCGTCATCACCTCGATCTCCCGGCCCTCCCGATCGACCGCGCGGCGCGGAACGAGAATCGAACTCGTCGGCTTCACCGCGAAGCGCGCAACGATCGGCGCCCCGGTCGAAATGCCGCCGAGAATCCCGCCCGCCTGATTGCCGAGGAACCTGACCTCGCCTGCCTGCATCCGCATCTCGTCCGCGTTCTCTTCGCCCCTCAGCGCGGCAGCGGCGAATCCGGCGCCGATCTCCACACCCTTGACCGCATTGATTCCCATCAGCGCCGCCGCGAGGTCGGCATCGAGCTTCCCGTACACCGGCGCACCGAGCCCGGCCGGCACACCCTCCGCCACCACCTCAATCACCGCCCCGCTCGATGAACCTGCCTTGCGGACCGCTGCCAGAAATTCTTCCCATATCGGAACGGTTGCCGCGTCCGGGCAGAAGAAGGGGTTGTCCGCCACCTGGTCCCAGTCCCAGCGCGCCCGCTCGATCTTGTGCGGCCCGATCTGGATCAGCGCCCCGCGAATGCGCACCCCTTCAGCCAGTACCCGCCGCGCGATCGCACCCGCGGCCACTCGTGCGGCCGTCTCGCGCGCCGAGGCGCGCCCGCCGCCCCGATAATCGCGGATGCCGTATTTCAGCCAATAGGTCAGATC
Source organism: Acetobacteraceae bacterium (assembly GCA_030041255.1). Lineage (GTDB taxonomy): Bacteria > Pseudomonadota > Alphaproteobacteria > Acetobacterales > Acetobacteraceae > JAKAWQ01. Next base: position 2,863 of record JASHOF010000172.1, on the reverse strand, counting down.
CGCGTGCCCCGGCCGGAACCGTTCGGCAATTTCCGCATAGTCCTTCGAACGCTGATCCAGATTCTCGATCACGAGAGAGATCGGCGTGCCGGTGGTCATCCCCTCGAAAACGCCCGACAGAATCCGCACCTGGTCGGGCTCGGCCCGCTGGCTCGTGAAACGCGACGCACCCGGACGGCGCCGGTCGAGCCACGGCTGGATATCCGCCTCGCGCAAAGCGATCCGCGGCGGACAGCCATCGACCACGCAGCCGATCGCCGGCCCGTGGCTCTCACCCCACGTCGTCACCCGGAACAAATGTCCGAAGCTGTTGTGCGACACGCGCGCTTCAGGCGTCGCCGGCGACCGCGATGTCGGGCGCGTTCGGATTTTTCATCCCGACGATATGATATCCGCAATCGACGTGATGGATTTCCCCGGTTACGCCCGAAGCGAGATCGGACAGCAGATAAAGCGCAGCCCCGCCGACCTCTTCGGTGGTCACATTCCGCTCCAGCGGGCTGTTCAACTGGTTCCACCGCAGGATGTAACGGAAATCGCCGATCCCGGAGGCCGCCAGCGTCCTGACCGGCCCGGCGCTGATCGCATTGACACGAATCCCTGCCCCGCCAAGGTCGGCCGCCAGATACCTGACCGCGGCCTCGAGCGCCGCCTTCGCCACTCCCATTACGTTGTAGTGCGGCATCACGCGCTCCGCCCCGAGATAGGTGAGGGTGAGCAGCGCGCCGCCCCTTTGCATCATCGGCACCGCGGCCTGCGCCAGCGCGACGAAGGAATAGCAGGAGATATCGAGGGCCTGCAGGAAGGCCTCGCGCGGCGTATCGAGAAAACGCCCGCGTAGATACGCCTTGTCCGCAAACCCGATGGCGTGCACCAGGAAATCGAGCCTCTCCCATCGCCCGGCGAGCGCCGCGAACACCGTCTCGATGCTGCCCGGCTCCGCCACGTCACAAGGCAGCACGATCTCCGAGCCGAGACTGCCGGCGAGCGGCCTGACGCGCCGCCCCAGCGCCTCGCCCTGGTAGGTGAAGGCAAGCTCGGCCCCCTCCTCCCTGCACGCTGCCGCGACACCCCAGGCGAGCGAGCGCTCGTTGGCAAGGCCGAGGATCAGGCCCCTCCGTCCGGCGAGCAGCGGGCGCCTGGCCTGGATACGTTCGGAAGCTTCGGACATGGCGATCCTTCTGCCGCTGTTCCGGGCGATGCGGCAAGTGGCCAGTGTTTCCCGCACCCGCGTTTCCGCTCTATTGCAGGGAGCGAAGAGGGAGACCGTCGCGATGCCCGAAGCCGCCACCGCCTTCGTCCGTGCGCCTTTCATCCTGTTCGGGGAATGGTTCGCCGCTGCCGTCGCCGCCGAGCCGCGGGATGCCAACGCGATGACGCTCGCCACCTGCTCTCTCGACGGCGCCCCTTCCGCGCGCACGGTTCTCCTCAAGGGTTGGGACGAGCGGGGCTTCGTCTTCTACACCAACCTCGAAAGCCGCAAGGGCGCCGAACTCGCCGCCAATCCGCGTGCCGCGCTTCTTTTCTATTGGAAGTCGCTCTCCCGCCAGATCCGCATCGAAGGCACCGCCAGCCCGGTCAGCGCCCGCGAGGCTGACGCCTACTATGCCTCCCGCCCGCGCCTTTCGCAGATCGGCGCCTGGGCCTCCGAGCAGTCCCGCCCGCTGGCCGCGCAGGCCGATCTTGAGGCGCGCGTGGCTGCCTTCGAAGCCCGCTATCCGGCCGATCCGGTGCCTCGCCCGCCGTTCTGGTCCGGCTTCCGCCTCACCCCCGCGCGCTTCGAATTCTGGCAGGAGCGGCCCTTTCGCCTGCACGAGCGCCGCATCTTCGTCCCCGACGGCATCGAATGGCAAACCGGCATGCTCTATCCGTAATCCTCGCGCGCGGCTGGCGCAGGGCCGCGCCCGTTCGTGCTAACCTCCCTCCACCGCGGCGGACCGAAACGGACAACAACGCAAGGAGGCTTCGATGTCGATCCGCAAGATCCTGCTGCCGCTTGCCAGCACCGCGGCCGGCGAATCGGCGCTGGCGACCGGCCTCCTGGTCGGCCGGATCTGGAATGCCCACCTGCTCGCCCTGCATGTCCGTGTCGATTCGCGCGACGTCGCACCGCTGGCCGGCGAAGGGCTCTCCGGGGCGATGATCGAAGAGATGATGGCCGCCACCGACAAGGAAAGCGGCGAGCGTGCCGCCCTGCTGCGCGCCCTCTTCGACAGGATGGTGGCCGCCCGGCAGATTTCGCTTGCGGAGCCGAAAGGCGATCAGAACGTCGCTACCGCGAGCTTCGCCGCTGCCGTCGGCCGCGAGGAGGACGTGGTGGCGCAGCAGGCCCGCCTCGCGGATTTGACCGTCGTCGCCCATCCTGAAGCCGGCGGGGACGCCACCTCGGCCGATGCCCTGCATGCCGTGTTGTTCGATTCCGGCCGTCCGGTCCTGCTTGCCCCCGGCACTCCGCCGGCCACGATCGGCCGGCGCATCTCGGTCGCCTGGAACGGCACCGCCGAATCGGCCTCCGCCGTCACCGCCGCCTTGCCCTGGCTGCAACAGGCCGAAGCGGTGCGCATCCTCTCCTCGGAGGGCTACCAGCGCCGCGGCCCGCCCGCCGAGGAACTCGCCCCTTACCTCGCGCTGCACGGGATCACGGCCGATCTCGGCACCATCCACCCGGTCGGCGGCGTGATCGGTGCCGGCATTCTCGCCGCCGCCGAGGAGTTCGGCGCCGACCTTCTCACCATGGGCGCCTATTCCCACTCACGGCTCCGCCAGCTCATCCTGGGCGGCGTCACCCGGCATGTGCTCGAGCACGCTCGCCTGCCGATCCTGATGAGCCGCTGACGGACAACCTCCGCAAGCGCGATCCGCT
>JASHOF010000171.1 GCA_030041255.1 Acetobacteraceae bacterium | reverse complement strand
AAGAGTGACGGCTGCGTCTTCGCCACAGCGCCCTTCCTGCAACCGGTTCACATGGGAGCCTACGACTTCACGCGATTCACGCCACTCGGCCATCGGCGGCTGTTCCGTCACTTCGACGAGATTTGCCGGGGTGTGGCCATGGGGGTTGGAAGCACGGTCGGCTGGGCGCTTTCTGCCGTCCTGGAGTCGATCTCGGGCCGGCCCGTTTGGCGGCGCTTCGCGCGCCTGGCAGGGCTCCTGATGCGGGCTCCGCTCCGCAAGCTCGATCGGTGGCTGGTCGCACCCGCACATTGGGACGCCGCCGGCGGGTCATTCTTTTTCGGCCTTCTTCGGCCGCAAGCGGGCGGAACCCATTCCGGATCGGGTGCTGATCCGAAGTTACAAAGGCGGCGTTCCGCCGCCAGGCGGCGGCAGTTGCGCATCGGAGATAAGCCCGGCGCCTGCCAACGAAAGCGGGCCTTTGAGGCCGCCCGAAGTGGCCGATCGCTGCGCTTCAATGCCGTGGCACAAACACCTTCATTGGTGGGAACTGGGCCCGGATCGCCTCTCTTTCTTCTTACACCTTCGGCAACCGGCCTGACAGGCGCTGCCAATGCCATCCGACGAGAGCGTAGCGGACTACAGAACCCCGCGGATGATGTCGCCGGCACGAGGAAAGCCGGTTAGAATCGAAGCTGCTCCAAGCGATCGCCGCTCTATAAACAGCTTTGCAAGGTCCTTGACGTTCCTGCTCCAGGAAATGTCCGATATCGAACCCAGGTGTTCCAGGAAACTGATCTGGTGACCGCCCGCGGCACGAGGGTTGGGGAAGGCGACGAATGGCTTCTTTGCAATCAGAAGCTGGATCACGGTCGCGCCGCCATGTGTTATCACGAGTGAGCTCTCCGCCAGAAGATCGTCGATACTCGGACGGCCGCCGAACTGTTCGCCATGCGTCATCCGGTACTTCGACTGGCCGCCTTGGCATATCACCGGCTCGCCGAATGTGCCGGCACCTGCGAGCCTGTCAACCTCCTCGAGGAGTTCGTCAAACGGAGCCGCCGTTCCGACAGTCACGAAAATCAAAGAATTGTCCCCAGTCGACTCAATGGATACGCCTCTCGCAAAGCCGGCCACTGAACTATGAAAATGTCGGCCAGTCGAAGATGATAGACGAGCCTGCCGGTGTTTGACAGTTTGTCCACTCTGGTGATACTTTCGACGAACGTCGTCTTCCTCCGGAAGAGCCGCCCCGCGAGCAGCATTGGAACGGCGTGGCTGCAGCCGACACAGACGACGAGATCGATTCGGTTACGCCTCAGGAGCTTGGCGACCCTTGCAAATGTCCCGACGAACGCGATGACGTTCTGGCGGACGGAGTTTCGTCGCAGAGGGGCGAAGGCTGGCACTGCATGCGATTCAGCGTCGGGAATGCCGCCTGCACCGAGTGTTCCGCCGAACTCGGTCTTGAGATATACGAAGTCGACGTGCCCCTTGATGGCGTTGAGAAGGCATTTCGTCTCGAAAGTGAATCCGCCACCGCACAGGATCATCAGCGCGATCGGTCTCCCAGCATGGCCTGCGACGCCCTCCGCGCCGCGTCGGGTGGACAGTGTCCGGTCATGCCGCGCCGGGCCAACCTGGTCCGATAACGCAGCAAGCGAGCCGGCAGCGCCGCTCTGTGCTGTCGCCAATCTGGGGCTCCTTCTTTCGCTCAACGTCGCCCAAGGTAGCTCGTATGAACCCGGGGAAGGACACAACGCCGAGACAGCAGATCGAAGAACGATATCTCAAGGATGCTTATACCTTAGAACTTCTGTTTTCCGAATGCTTTTCGCCGGCCTGCGAGTGCCACAATGCCGCACCCGCCGGTCGGCGCCGCGCGCGGACAGAGGTCGCTCGATCGGAGGTCGCTCAATGCCCCTTGGAACGGCAGTAAAGAGGTCGCTCGCAGCACTTTTCGCCCTGCCCCTCGCGCTCGCCCGGCCTGTTCCATCGCTCGCCGAAGTTTCTGTTCCTGTGATTCATTCCGCCGGCATTCCCCAGCCAACCCGGCCTGGCGATATCGTCGGACTCGTCCTGCAGAACCTGGGCCGGACGGCAACGAAGGTGCTGCCGCTCACATTCGGTGAAGTGTTCAAGCCCGGCGCCGTCCCGCCCGGCGCCCACCTGCAGCTCGACATTGGCAAGCGGATTCCCGTCCAGATCGACGCCAAGACCTTCAATGCCGACGGGTCGGTTGCCATCGCGACGCTTACCGCGATGGCGCCCCCGTTGCCCCCGCGCACCGCGACTGGAGCGATGCTGGTCCGGGTTCCCGAGGATACGCTTGCCTCACCTCCAGCAGTGAACCTGCGGTCTGCCCTCGGGCATTACAGCCTTCTCGTCACTCTTTCCATCAGGAATCCCGACGGTTCGATCAGCCCGATCCACGTGGACGGCGTAGCAGCCCTCGAAGCGGCGCTCGCCAAAGGAACCGTCAAGTACTGGCGGCATGGTTTCAACGTCACCGAGGCGCGCGTCAGCGTCCCCGTGCGAGCCTCTCTTCGTCTGGTCTTCGGCATCAGCGCCTACAGAAACGGCAGCTTCACCACCGACGTCCAGTTCAACAACGACATCGCCATGCAGCCGGTCGGCGGTACCGTGGTTTACGACGAGTCGATCATCCAGGACGGGCATATCGTTTCCCGGCACGACAACATCACCCAGTACCAGTATCAGGACTGGCACCAGGTTGTTGGCACCGCCGGCCCGCTTGCCCCGGTGAATATCCAACATGACATCGCCTATCTCGAAGAGACGGGTGCAATCCCCGATTTCGATCTCAATCTCGGCGTTGCCGTTTCGCTGCTTCGCCAGGAAGCGGCAATCATGGCCGAGCCCGGGTGGGGCGCACCGCTTTCACCGAATGGCATAGACCAATATATGCCGGGAGTCGGTGGGCGGCCGGACATCGGTCCGACGACCGCATGGAACGCTGCCTGGCAAATGACCCAGAATGCCACTGCCGCAAAATTTGCCCTCGGCCAGGCAGACGCTGCCGGCGCGGTTCCCTGGCACTTCTTTTATCCCTTGACGGGCGAATATCTGACGACCGGCGCGATCCCGAACATCTGGACCTACCCGGGCCATCCCTGGGGGACCACCAAGCTTACCCAGCCCCTCGGGCAGAGCGGCTGGGTGACCGATCAGGCGCATCAACCCGACCTTTCTTACGTTCCCTACCTTCTCACAGGCGACGAATATTATCTCGGCCAGCTCAACGCCCAGGCAACCTGGAGCGAGATCAATCAATGGCCTGCCGTGCAGTCTCGCGACAACGATCAGGGTCTGGTGGTTCAGGGTGAGCAGGTGCGTGGAGCGGCCTGGAGTCTGCGTGCCATCATCGAGGCAGCATTCGCCAATCCACCGGGCTCCTCGATGCGGCGTTACTTTCAGCGGATGGAAAATAACAATTTCCAATGGCTGCTGGCACACATTCCCGAATGGACCGCCGAACAGGGAGAGCCTCACGGTTACCTTCCTGGCGCATACGGCAGCAACACCGGGGCGATGGCACCCTGGCAGCAGGATTATCTCGCAAGCACGATCGTCTTCGCTGCCAGGTTGCACAACGCGTCCGCCAGGACCTTTCTCGAATGGGAGAGCAACTTTCTGGTCGGACGGTTCTTGAACGGCGGAAACGGCTTCAACCCTCGTAACGGCATTGCCTACAACCTTTACGTTTATGATCCCGTCACCCGGCAGGATTACCGAACCTGGGCGGGAATCCAGGCGGCGACTGCTGCAGCAGGCCTCTCCAACGGCAATGGCTGGAAGCATAGCCAAGGCGATTATGGTCAATTGGGCCTACAGACTCTTGCCGGAATCATTACGGTCACCGGCTCTTCCGAGGCCATCAAGGCCTACCGCTGGCTGCTCGGAAGCGACGCCCCCTTTATCGATCCGGCATCTTTCTCGCGGTCGCCGCAGTTTGCTATCGTGCCGCGGCTCAACGGCGCTGCCCACTCCGCTCTACGCTGAGGAGGCCAATGCCCGCCCGCGAGCCTTTGACCGAGTGCGGTCGCGAGTCCGCGGCTCGGTCGACCGACCTGCTTGAGTACCGAACGTTGGGATCTGACCCCGATACTCTCCGCGCCAGCACCGCTTCGAACACGGCGCGTTGGCCGATGCTGGTGCTCTCCCAGCCGAACTGCTCTGCATAGGCTCGTGTGGCCGCGCGCGAAAGCGGAGCGCTGAGCAGCTCCTGCACTGCTTTGGCGACTGCTCCGGGCGTGTTCACTGGCGTGATGAGGCCGGCTTCGCGGCTTTGGATGACCTCTCCGTTCCCGCCCGCGTTCGAGGCAATCGCCCGTGTTCCGCACGCCATCGCCTCCAGCAGTACGTTTGCCCAGCCTTCGCGGCTCGAGGCGAGCACCAGCGCTTCTGCAGCCGAGTAATAAAGCGGCAACTCTGATTGCGTGATGGCGCCAGCGAAGCGTATCCGACCCGCCACCCCCAGCCGCTCGGCGAGCGCGCCAAGCCGCCCTCTCTCTGGCCCTTCGCCCACAATCATCAGGTCCAGATCGCGCAAGGTGGTCATTGCCTCGATGGCCCGATGATGACCCTTCCGCTCGATCAAGTGGCCAACCGAAAGCAGGGTCGGGCGTACAAGGCCAAGCCTGGCACGCGCCTCCTCGTGCGGCAGGGGCCGGAACAGTGCCATATCGACACCGTTGCGCAGTACGCTGATACGCTGAGCTTCCGCACCCAACGCCACCAGCCCGTCGCGGAGTGATGAACTCACCGTCACCAGCGCGTCCGCCTCGGCGATCGCTCCATGGATGAGCCTTCGCGGCACGGCATAGTCGGGAAGCTGGGTCACATCGGAGCCACGGGCCGTGATAACGACCGGCAGGCCAAACCGGCGGCCGAGCCACACAGCCGCGACTCCATCCGGATAAAGGTAGTGCGCGTCGATGGCGTCGAACTCGAGACCTGCACCGAGCATTCGCCGTAGTGCGCGCGCTGCAGCGTGATAGAGCAAAAAAGGTGCTGCAGACATGCCCATCCGTGGAATCGCAAGGTAGCGAGGGTGATGCACGATGAGACCGTTCCGTTCCTCGGTAAGTGGCGCCCGTGCATGACGCGACCAGCCCCCGAACCGCTCCGAGCGGAACGGAAAATAGGGCACCGGGGCAAGGACTACAGCCGTCACCGGCTGGTCCCGGACGAGGTGGCAAAGGCGCGTCTCAACGAAGACGCCATGAGTAGGCGCTGCCTCGTTCGGGTAAAGAGTCGCGAAGGTGAGCAGCTTGAGTGTGGTCATCCCGGGTGGCGCGTCCGAGTCGCCCGCGCGCGGCGCGCCATCGACGGAGGCGAGTTGATTCGAACGCTTTCCGGGCCCGGATGGGGCTCACGCATGTCGAACGGTGCCGGGCGACCCGGCTTGCCCCGCTCGGCACGGGCAACCCAGAGGCCGAGCCACAACACCGCAAACACGGCCACCAAGAAGAAGAAGCCTTTGATCATTGGCCGAGGCGCCTGATCCGCCAGCCGGAAGCGGCATGTGCTCGCTCGTCCCATCTCCTGCTTGGAACTCTCCGGCCCGCTGCCGGCGCGGTGGACATCGCAAGGGCTGCAGGCGCAGGCCTCTCGGTCACCTTGGCCGTCCGGGCCGCGAGCTCCCTTACCGCACTGAGTGCGACCAAGAGAGAAAAGTAGAGATCATAATAACTCATCGAGAGAAAGCTGCCGGCGGTCACGAAAGCGATGAGTGTTACCTGGGACATGCGCGCGAAATCCTCCGCCCACGCGAGCGTTGGATCGCCGCGGGCAAGCCGCCGGATCCTGCGGATATTGAGAAACCCAAGCACCAGCATGCCCAACCAGACGAAGAAGGCAGGAAAGCCGTTTTCGCTCAGCACCTCGAGCCATACGTCATGCACTGCTCTCTTTTGTGCGTCGGGGTAGAACTGATGCAGTACCGAGGGAATGGCAGTGCTCTTGTACCCGCCGCCGGTAAGCGGGCGGGCGAGGGCAATCCCCAGCGCCTCTCGCCAGATGACAAGCCGGCTCTCGGCGGACGCATCCTGCTTGTAATGGACGATCGAATCCATCCGCTCGGTCCAGCTCGCCGGCATCATGGCAAGCCCGCCCGCCAGTGTCACCACCAGCACCAAGCCCATTGCTAGTTTGTAACGACTGTTCCACCAGAAGAAGAACGCCACTGCCACCAGGCCAAGCAGCGCGCCACGCGAATAGCTCGCAAGGATCGCTATCAGCGTCAGGACCATCGCGACCACGAACCCTTCGCGTACCAGGCTGTGCGCAGACTGCAGGCGCAGGTAGTTCATCAGCGGCAGCACCATCAGAAGCGCTACTGCAAGCTGGTTGTTATCGCCGATGATGGAAGCGGGCGGCCCCCAGACGCGAAACTGCCCACCGGTCGCGATTGCGAACAAGCCACCGGTAACACCGTAATAGCCGAGCGAAATCACCATGATCCACACCAGCGCATGGACGCGGTGCCGTTTGGTCAATAACGCAGCAAGGATCAGCAGGAAGAAGAAAGTCTTCGCAACCTGGCTCCAGAACGGCACGACTATACTCGATGGACCCAGCGCCATCGCGGTCGAGATTGTGGTCAGGATCAGGAACAGGAGGACCAGCACGACCATCCCGTTGCGAGGCATTCGCTTCGGTTCGCGTGCGAGCAGGCAGCCGAGCAAAGTTGCCAGCACCGAAAGGAGCGCCCAGGGCGGAGCGGCTGCGATGCCCCAGACGTCCATCTGCGGGCTCATGAACGAGACCCAGTAATAGGCGAGGACTCCCACCATCGGCGCGGTGAGCGCCATCGGCAGCAGTCCGCCCATACCCAACAGGAAGATCAGTCCGCGCATCGGCTCGTGGCCTGCTCTGTGCGCCTCCTTGTCGGGCTCATGGCTTGGCGCTGAGCCTATGCAACAGCGCGCCGGCAGCCTCCTTGTCAGCGAAGTCGATATGCCCTGATACGATCGGATCGAGCACGGTTATGGCCGCCTTGTCTTGCCCGGCCGCCGCAAGCGCCACGGCCAGATGATAGCTGACCGTCGGATCCCCACGCGATGTCTGATGCGCCGCTTCGAGAAGCGCAAGCCCCGTCGGGCTCGGCTTCTGTCGAGTAATGATCCAGCCGAGCGTGTCGGCAATATGCGCGTCGGGGGCGAGGAAATACGCGCGCTCGGCGAGCTGCAGTGCCTCTGGCTTGCCTTGCTGCGAGTCAATCCACGCAAGGTTGTTGAGCGCAACGGCATTCGCGGGCTCCGCTTGGATCACAGTCTCCAGCCGCGCGGCAGCGTGATTGAGCTCCCCTTGCCCGATCTCGATCGAAGCAAGTGCTACCAGGATCGGTATCGCTCCCTCGTGCTGCGCGAGATATGCACGCAAGCTGTTGGCCGCATCCGCGGGCTTGCCTTCCGCCTGCAAAGCCTGGCTGAGACGCAACGCAAGAGCCTCTGACGGCTCTTCGGCAAGAGCTGCCGAATAGGCCCTGACTGCCGCCGCAGGCTCACGCTCGGACATCGCCAAGTCGCCAGGAAGCATCCGCCCTGCCGGCCAATGCTTCGCGTCGGCGGCAAGTTGCTTGGCGTCCGCCATTGCAGCATCCGGCCCATGCTGGCTCCGCGTGACACCGACTATCCCCTGGAGCAGGGCGAGGTTGCCAGGGGCCGTCGCAAGCCCTTGCTCAAGCACACCCCGTGCGCCATCATAATCTTTATCCGAGACAAGCAGCTCGGCGAGCGTAAGACGCACGCCAACAGCGCCCGGCGCACGGGCGAGAAGGGTCCGCAGCGTGTTGGCGGCGGCTCCTTTGTTCCCAACGGCAAGCTCCGCAGCGGCCTGGAGATCAAGCAGCTTGGGATTGTCTGCGACATTCGCGGCCGCAAGCAGGTCAAGCGCCTCCTGCGCGTGCTTCGTGCGCAATTCGAGCCCAGCTAGATCGGTCGTGATGGTGGCGTTGCCCGGAGCGATGCCGTGCGCGTGCTCAAGAAGCTTGCGCGCATCGTCGACCTTGCCCTGACTGCTCAGGAGTACCGTGAGCAAGGCAAGCGCCGTCTGGTTGGCGGGATCCCGAGCAAGCACCGCATCAAGGCGTTTTCGCTCCGTCTTCTCGTCGCCCTCAAGCGCTGCGACGTGCGCCAAGCCCAACAATGCAGCCGCCGCGTGGGGGTCTGTCTCCAGCAGACTGCTGTACGTCGCCTTCGCTCCGGCGACGTCAAGTAGCGCGAGCTGAAGTCGCGCCCTGAGCAAGGTATCGGGAACCGACGCCGGTTCCGCTTTCCTGAGGATACCGAGGTTGGCTTCCGCCGGCTCGAATTGCCCGGCTTCGATTTCGGCAGCGACAAGTGCTCGTCGGCTCGACACATCGTGGGGGGCGAGGGCCAGTGCCTTCTGATACTCGCCGATGGCGCCGCGAACATTGCCTTCAACGAGATTGAGTGAGGCGAGCCCCAGGTGTGGCGCCTCGAGCGTGGGAGCAAGCTCGGCCGCCTTGGTAAACTCCTTCCTCGCCGCCGCCCGATCACCCGTCGCGGCGTGCGCTCTGGCGAGCAGGTCGAGGCTTGCCGCATCCGAGCGTTCTCCAGGCGGCAATGCGTCGAGGGCAGTAAGCGCCGCCTCGGGCTGGCCGGCATTGAGAGCAATCGCGGCTAGTACCCGCTCCCCGCGGGGATCCTTTGGGAAACGGCCAAGAAATTGCTGCGCGGCATTCTGCGCCGCAGCCCACTGACCCAGTTGCTCGAGTGTCGCCGCCTCAAGGAGGTAGGCCTCGGGGATACGGCTGATCACTGGCGACAGCTTTTGCACGAGCTCGTAAGCACCGCGATAATTCCCGGCGTGCATCAACAGCAACGCCTGCAGATAAATGCCTTCCGCAGAGCCCGGGACCATGCCAAGCGCGACCTTGAGTTCCGCGCTCGCCTTGGCATCCTCACCTGTCGCTATCAGGGCATTGGCAAGCTGCAAACGAACCGCTGGATCACCGGGCGCTTTCGCCTTGAGAGATTCCAACACGTCAATTGCGCTCTTCGCCTTGCCTGTGGCAAGCAGCAAGCTCGCCTCGTGTTGCAGCACCTCAGGCCCGTGTGGGTCGAGTGCCTCCGCTGTGGAAAGTGACTTCTGCGCCGCGGCGAGATCGTGTCGTGCAACCTCGAGGTCATCAGCCGCAAGCAAAGGACCGACGTCGTTCGGCGCAAGACGCCGCGCCGTAGCAATCTCATCGGCGGCCCGATCAAGCTGATTGAGCCCCATTTCGGCGCGTCCACGTCCGACTGCAATCTGCGCCGCAAGCGCCGCGTTTGCGTTGCCAGACGGAAACTCGTCAAGCAGGTCCTTGTAGCG
>JASHOF010000170.1 GCA_030041255.1 Acetobacteraceae bacterium | reverse complement strand
CTGAACTGGCGCGTTTCGGCGTTCTTCTACCGGTATCGCCGCGACGTTCTTGGCATGGACGACGCCGCTGCCCGCGCTCATATGGATAAAATCTGGCAGCCCGACGCGGTCTGGGAGGCCTTCATCCGCAGCAGTACCCCGAATCAAACCTGAGTGGCACATATCCCCGCTCCCGACCGCCGTGGCGGGGGCGAATCGCTCATCGACAAAGGTGGGTACTGGTGGCTTGAACGAAGAAAGCGGCGGCTGTCAGTTCAGCCGGTCACGCCCTGGAGACATGTCGAGGCCGACCAGGCTGGCCATTGCAGATATCTGCCATGGTTTCACTGCGAATGCGATCCTGGCTCCGTCTGGCAGGTGAAGGGTCAGGACCAGACCATGCAGGTCCTGACCGAGCGACCAGCTATCGACCGCGTAGACTTGCTCCACGCCGCCCGCCAACAATTCGTTCGTGGTTCGGGGCACAGCCGTCAGCACCTTGTTCACGCATTCGACCGGAAGAGAAACCGATACGGCATGGCCGGCGGGATCGCGCATGCGCAGGCACAGGCGCCGTCCATTATCGGTTATCTCAACCCAGTTCAGCTCGGCGGCGTGTATCCGCATCGGCCCACCCGGTCGCCCATCTCCAGGCATGGCGCCGCGCCTGCCTCGTTGTCAGCCCGTCCTGATCCAGACCGCCTTCACATTGAGATACTCTTCGATTTGCTGCTTGCCGCTTTCGCGCCCGTAACCGCTCATCTTGTAGCCACCGAACGGCACCGCGGGGTCCATCGCCTGGTAGCAATTGATCCAGACCGTGCCGGCCCGGATGCCCCGCGCCAACCTGTGCGCCTTGCTGACGTCCCGCGTCCAAAGCCCGCTGCCGAGGCCGAAGCTGGTCTGGTTGGCGCGCTCGATCACCTCGTCGATGTCGGTGAACGGGATCGCCGAAATGACCGGTCCGAAAATCTCTTCCTGGGCGATTCGCATCTGGTCCTTGACATCGGCGAAGACGGTCGGCGGCACAAAAAAGCCCTTTGCGAGTTCGCCCTCGGTCAGGCGCTCGCCACCTGAGAGCGGCCGCGCCCCTTCCTGCCGGCCGATCGCCAGATAGCTGGTCACCCGGTCAAGCTGCTCGGATGATACCAGCGGCCCGATCTGTGTTTCCGGATCACTGCTGTTCCCCACGCGCAGCGTGCTGCCGAAAGCGGCAACGCGCGCCGTGAACTCGTCATAGATGCGGCGCTCCACGAACATCCGTGTGCCGGCGCTGCAAATCTGGCCCGTGTTGGCGAACACCGCCATTCCCGCGCCGGGCACGGCGGCGTCAAGATCGGCATCGGCGAAGACCACGTCCGGCGACTTGCCGCCAAGCTCCAGCGACACGCGCTTCAAGTTCCCGGCCGATGCCTCGACAATCTTCTGCCCGGTCAGGTGTGAGCCGGTGAAGGCCACTTTGTCGACATCGGGATGCCGGGCAAGCGCAGCACCCGCGGTTTCCCCGTAGCCTGGCACCACGTTCACCACACCGGGTGGAACGCCGGCTTCCTGGCAGAGCTCGGCAACCCGCAAGGGAGTGAGCGGCGCCTCCTCGGCCGGTTTGAGAACGACAGTGCAGCCGGTCACCAGCGCCGGCCCGATTTTCCAGATCGTTGCACCGAGTGGTCCGTTCCACGGAATGATGGCGCCGACCACGCCGACGGGCTCCTTCAGCGTGAAGCTGACATATTCGCCCGGGAGCGAGTTCTCGATCGTTTCGCCGTAGATCGCGGTCGCCTGGCCGGCATAGTAGCGCAGCATGCCGAGCACGCGGCGCCGCGAGCCACGCGTCCGGCTGATCGGTCCACCCATGTCGAGCGTGTCGAGCGCGGCCAATTCCTCGAAATTCTGCTCGACGAGGTCGGCAAGCTTCAGGAGCAGGTGCTGGCGTTCGAACGGCTTGAATTTGCTCCAGGGGCCCGTGAAGGCGCGCCGGGCGGCCGCCACCGCGCGGTCGATGTCCTCAGCGTCGCCCTCGGCCACCGTGGCGAGCACCTCGCCGGTCGAGGGGTTGATGGTGTCGAACGTCTTGCCGGACGCGGCTTCGACCCACTTGCCATCGATGAACAGGCGCTTCGGCTTGCCGGTCAAAAACGGGTGTCGGACTGTCTGGACTGCCACGGTCATCAAAGTTGCCCTCTCATTTCGTTGACGAAAGCCACGCTCCTTGGAACGACACCGGCATTATCGAACAACGCAGCTCCCAGGTCATCGGCGCGGGCGTCCAGCGTGCCGGGAGCTTTTCGCTCCCGGCCCGGCTCTTCTCTATTGCGAGAGCGGCTGTGGGAGCGGCACCGGGTAAACCCGGAACGGGAGCTCGGGCGGACCGTTCTTCTTCGGATCGAACAGGCTGGCCAACTGGCCTTCAAGCACCCAGCCGACAGTGCCGACCTGCACCACCGAAACCGGCGTCCGGAAGCCGTCTTTGACCACCTGGACTTTGGCTTTGTCTCCCTCGGGCGTGATGATGTCGAGATTCCCGGTGCCCTCGATCATCAGGAGCTGGCTATTGCCGAATTTGCGCAAGCCGTCGCACAAGGCGATCGGTTGCGACGGCTGGAGCTCCGTCACCTTTCCTGCGCTGCCGTCCTGGTTGACGTCGATGCGGAACAACTTGTTGCCATTGTACAGATTGACATAGATATTGCCGTCGCCGCCGAATGCGATACCGTCGAGGCCGGCGCCATTCTTGACCGTGAAGCGGTCGTCGGTGGCCCAGATCTCGAACTGCTTGGCACCGGGCTTCAGGCGCAGGACATGCGGCTGCCACGAATCCGTTACGTAGGCAGAGCCATCGGCACCGATGACGATATCGTTGCACAGGCTGCGGTCGCCCGGCAGCGGATAGCTCGCCTTCAGTTGCCCGGTCTTGAGGTCGAACGCCTTCAACTGGGTCGGCTTCTGTCCAGGAACCGAGATCCCTGCCGATGACAGGTCGGTCGAGCATACCCACAATGTCCCGGATTTCTCGTCTGCGAGTACGCCGAGCACCGAAAGCAGGCCAGCCGATGCCTGCTTGATCCAGAGATCCGCGGTCGAAGAGCCCGGAGCCGCCCGGTAGATGTTGCCTCCCGCCATGCTGCCCATGATGAGCGTGCCGTCGGAAGTGGCAGTGATGCTCTCCGGGTAGACATGGTCGCCTGGGATGGCGACTGTACTCGGAGCAGCCCTTGCGAGGCCGCTTCCAAGGCCGAGCGCAAAAGCGGCCACCACCAGTAAGGAACCGAATCGGCCGGCCTGGCCCGCACGTGTCCACGGCACATCTTTGCAAAACATAACTTTCCCCTCCCGAAGCGTTATGTCCGGTTGTATATAACGCCGGAATGGAGGGATGGCTAGAGGCATTCGATCGCCCGCGTTCTCGCCGTTTTCCAAAGGGGATCATTCTCTTACCGGGTCGTCGACGGCAAAGCCCGGGGCCGGCCTCGATCGACCCGATCCGTGACCTTGCGGCCGCACGGTGAGTTTCCTCGCGGGTGCGGCCGGGAATCGCATTCGCCTCACCCGTGCGTATGGCCGCGGACAGGCTCGCGCTGGCCGGCGGAGTAGCGCCGCTCGAGCCACGCCTGCCCGAGCATCAGCGCCGAGACGATCGCAAGATAATAGACCAGCGCCACTGCGTAGAGTTCGGTGAAGCGGAAGGTAACCGAGATTTCCCGCGTGGTCACCGCCAGAAGCTCCTGCAGGCTGATCACCGAGGCAAGCGAGGTCACTTTCAAAAGCGTGATGAATTCGTTGGCCGTGGGAGGAATGGCCACCCGGATCGCCTGCGGCAGGATGACGAGGCGAAAGCACTGCACGCGCGAGAGCCCGAGGGCGGCGCCCGCGTCGCGCTGTTCGGCCGGCACCGCGGCGAGCGCGGCGCGGCTGATCTCAGCCTGGTACGCGCCTTCGTTCAGGCTGAGCGCAATCCAGGCGGCGAGGAACGGCGTGAACCAGTGCTCCCGGAAGACCGGCAGAATTTGCGGCAACGCGTTCCACACGAAGAGAAGCTGCAGCAGTGTCGGCGCGCCGCGAAAGAACCAGATGTAGATCTTCGCGAAGCCGCGGAGCGTGCGCCGCCGTGCCGCACCGAGCAAGGCAAGCGCCAGCCCGAACATGATCCCTGCCGCGTGCGAGACGATCGTCAGCGCCAGTGAGATCAGCGCCCCTTGCAGGATCGGCCAGGAGAAGAGTGCGCTCCAGAAGACGTGCGCATCGAAGCTCATCGTCCCCTGCCCGGGCCGGGGGCTCGGATCAGTCGAGCGGTGCGGTTGCGTCCACCTCGGGCAGGTGCCACTTCGTCGCCAGCTTCCCGACCACGCCGTCCTTGCGCAGTTGGCCCACTTCGCTTTCGATCAGCGCCCTGTCCGCCGGGCTTTTGCGGACGTAGACGCCGAAGGAATCGGTCGGCGGGTAGGCGTAGGCGATCTTGAACCTGCCAGGCTCGACGACTGCCCGATACGCCGCTTCCGTGTCCTGGGTGATGCCGGCCTGGGCACGGCCGGTCAGAAGCTGCTCGGCGACGTCGGTTCCCTTGGGATAGGCCTGGATCGTGAGCGTGGGCTTGCCGGCGGAGGCAAATTCCCTGGCGAGCGCCCGCGCCCGCTGCTCATAGACCGTGCCGGACTGCACAGCCAGCACCTTGCCGGCAAGGTCGTCCGGCCCGTGCACCGAATTGTTGTCCGCGCGCACCAGCAGCACCATCGAAGATCGCAGATACGGCACCGCATCGAACACCTTGGTGCGCGCCGGCGTCACGAACATCCCGCTGATCACGAAGTCGCAGCGCCCGCCGCCGAGCCCGGGCAGAAGGCCGGTGAACTCCAGCGATTCCACGGTGAACTTCGCGCCCCAGATCCTGGCCAGCGCCGCGCCGAGATCGATGTCGAACCCGACCGGGGTCCTGTCGCCCGGGTGGGTATACATCTCCATCGGCGGATAGGTTGGATCGGTGCACATCGTCACCTGCCCGCCATGGACGAAGGAGGGAGAAGCGGCCCGCGCCGCCATCGGAAGCAGGGCCAGGGTCAGGGCCAGAGCGAGCGAGCGGACGAACCTCATGCGAATCCTCCCATGCCATCCGTGAAGCCCCGGAGCGGGCGAGGATAAGCGCCTTCGTTCTGCCTTACCAGCGAGCGTGGCCGGCAGCATTCAGCCTCGTGAGCGCTCGATTCCCACGCTGGCGACAAGGAAGAAGCGATGGAATGGGAAAAGGGTCGTCCCATCCGGGCGCTCGGGATAATGCGGGCGAAGTGAAGCGGCGTAGGCTTCGCGGAATGCGCTGCGCAGAGGCTCATCGAGGGCTGCGAGATAGGGA
The DNA here is from genome assembly GCA_030041255.1 of Acetobacteraceae bacterium. GTDB lineage: Bacteria > Pseudomonadota > Alphaproteobacteria > Acetobacterales > Acetobacteraceae > JAKAWQ01. The sequence continues at coordinate 37,665 of JASHOF010000170.1, read as the reverse complement.
CGAAGGCTCGTGCCCATCGCCCATTGCAGTACCGCGTCAGGCCCGGTGAGCACCTGGAAGTAGGTCGTCTCCCAGAGTTCGAGGGAAGCCGCGAGAGGCTCGAGAAGGTCCCGGTACTCGCCTGGATCGAGGATCGGCTGCACCCCTCCGATGCCCGAGAGCGCCTCTGCCCAGGGCCCCCTCTTCGCGACTTCCTGTTGCAGGGTGCGGAAGGGGGCGCGATCCATTGCCGGCATCTGCACGGCCAGGAAGCCGCCGGGAGCCAGCGCGGAGACCAGGCGCGGGAAGAGATGCCGATGATCGGCAAGCCAGTGCAGCGCCGCGTTCGAATAGATGATATCGGGCCGCCGCGCCGGGACGAAGTGCGCAATATCCGCGACCTCGAACCGGCAGTGAGGCAGCATCCGTCGTGCCCTGGCGAGCATTGTCCCGGAGCCGTCGACGGCGAGAATATCCGCCTCGGGCCAGCGCTTTTTCAGCATCGCCGTGACATTGCCGGCGCCGCAGCCGAGATCGATCACGTGTCCCGGAGCGGCCAGCGGAATGCGCGCCAGGAGATCGAGCGCCGGCCGCACGCGTTCGGATCCGAAGCGCAGATATTGCGCGGGATCCCACATCGCTGCCGGCATCCGCACCTCAATGCCGGTCGCGGTCGATGCCATCGAATGCCGACTTGATCAGCCAGAACGCGTAGGCGATGGCGGCGAGGAAAATCAGGAACCCGATGGTACCGCCCGGGTCGCCTTGAGAAAGAGACGCCTCGATCAGTGCCAGCACACCGACGAGCCCCGTCACCGCAAGCTGCAGCCAGAAGGAGAGAGCCACCCTTGCCTCCGTCGATCCCGGGAGAAGAGCGGCTGCAGCATTACCGGGGCGCGCAAGGGCCGGCAATCGGGGTCGTCATGACGCGGCGACGCCGCGGCTGGCCTCCTCTCTTCGACGCACGATCTCCCGGCCGGCAGCGAACAGTGCGCGCACGACGTTCTCCTCTGCGTTGAGCTTGGAAGAGATCGGAAGCGCGGCCAGCGCCTCGTCCGGCTCGTAATCGGTGAGGCGGATGGAACGCGGCAGCATGGCAAGCTCCACCTCGAGCGCACGCTGAAAGGCGATCTCGCTCTGCCGGTTGAATATTTCCGCCTGCGTTCCGGGCCGGCCCGGACGCCGCCTCGGTTGGGCACGGATCAGCACGAGTTCGTCGGGCAGGTCCGGCCGGAGCAGCGGCTGAAGCGGCGGGTTGGCCGAATAGGCGCCGTCCCACAGAATCCGGCCCTCGATCTCGACGGGCGGAAACAGGAACGGCAGGCATGCCGAGGCCAGCAACACCTCGGCCGTAATCTGCTCGTTCTGGAACAGGACCGGCGCCCCGGTTTCGACGTCGGTCGCGGCCACGGTCAGGCGCGGCGCCGCATCGCTCGCGAGAAGGCTCCGATCCAGAAGCTCGGAAATCAAAGGACGGAGCGGGTTATGGCCGAGCGGGTTGAGTTGTTCCGGCGAGAACAGCCGCATCGCCGTCTCGACTCCTTTCCAGAGCGGGTTCCTGGAAAGGTCCGCGCCCCAGAGCCAGCGCGCCAGCGGACCGTTGCTGAACCCGCTTGCCGCGTGCGCCTCCGCGACCCGCTCCCAGAGCCGCTTCACCGCTTCGCGTGCCCCCTCCGGCCCACCGCCAGCCCACCCCTGGGCCAGCATGGTGCCGATCAACGCGCCCGAGGACACGCCCGAGATGCGGCCCGGGGCAAGCCCGGTCTCCAGCAGGCGATCGACGACGCCGGCACTGAAAGCGCCGTGCGCTCCTCCTCCTTGCAGGGCCAGGGCGACCGCGCGGCGTCTCCGCATGATCCACATGGCAGCCTACATGGTGCGCTGCACAACGGGCGCCAACAAGAGAATATTATTGAACAATGACAGTATCCTGGCTACGGGATCCGGCCCAGGAAACGGACCAGCCGGCGGGTCCTTTCCGAGAACAGAGAGGGAACGAAGAATTGGCCGGCGGCACGCTTCCCTGCCTCCGAACGGGTCGGGTAGGGAACGATCATGGCAGCGAGCGTGGAGACCTTCAGGCGCCGGGCGATCGCCAGCGTGAAGACCGAGATCATGTCGCCCGCGGCCCGTGAGAGGATGCCGGCACCGATCAGGCGACCTCGCCGGGTGGCCACCAGCTTGACCAGCCCTGCCGGTGCCGCCTCGGCAATCGCGCGGTCGTTCTCGGCGAGCGGCCAGCGGAGCAGCCGGAAATCGTGCCCCGCCGCCCGCGCCTCCGCCTCCGTGAGGCCCACCTGCGCCAGCTCCGGCTCGGTATAGAGGACGCGCGGCAGCGCTCTGTAATCGAGGCGCGCCGGCAGGCGAAACACCGCGCGACGAATGACGACGCCGGCGTGATAGCTGCCGACATGAGTGAAATAGCGCGGCCCGAGCCCGGCCGGGTCGGCAATGTCGCCGACCGCAAAGACGCGGCGATTGGAAAGGCTGCGCAGCCCGCTGTCGGTCGCGATGCCGCGCGGCGAGGCGCGGATTCCCCCTGCCTCCAGGCCGAGCGATTCGAGATTGGGCTGCCGGCCGACCGCGATCAGCAGGTGCGTGCCCGCGATGCGGCTGCCATCGTCGAGCAGCAGGCCTGGCCCCGGCTCGACCGCCGTCACTGCCACGCCTTCGATCAGCCGCACGCCCTGTGCGCCAAGCGCCGTGCGCAGCCCGCCCGCGAGCTCCGGATCTTCGCGCCCGGCGATTCGCTCCGCCTCGACGACGCTCACCTTCCAGCCGAGTGCGGCGTGGGCCGCGCCCATTTCGAGTCCGATCGGCCCGCCGCCGAGAATCAGGAGATGGCCGGGCGGTCCCGGGATTCCGAACAGCGAGGCGTTGGTGAGACAGGGTACGGCCGCAAGGCCGGGAATGGGTGGCACCGCCGCCCGACTGCCGGCAGCGATCACGTAGCGACGCGCGACGATCCGCCGGCTGTCCACCATGATCGCATCGGGCGAGACGAAGCGGGCTTCGCCCTCGAGCACGGTGGCGCCGAGCGCGCGGAAACGGGGCGCCGAATCGTTCGGCCGGATGGCCTCGATCGCGCCGGCGACGTGCGCCGAGACGGCCTGCCAGTCGATCTCGGGCGCCGCCAGCCGGACCCCGAAGCGGGCGGCGGTACGGGCTTGCGAAGCGGCCGCCGCAGCCGCCAGCAGCGCCTTGCTCGGCACGCAGCCGCTGTTGAGGCAATCCCCGCCCATGCGGTCCCGCTCGACCAGGAGAACATGGAGCCCCAGCCGTGCCGCCACCGCCGCAACCGACAGTCCCGCGGCGCCGGCGCCGATCACCGCGAGATCGAACTCAGCCACCATCGGGCAGACCTCCCGGGAGCATGCGCACGCCGCACCTCCCATACCAACATACTGCGCAACATCTGCGGACGCTCATCGCCGCCCGCAATGTCGGAACCTTGACGCGCGTGAAGGCAGGAAGTACGCCATGCACCGGCGAACATTGTTCGCCCAGCAGGCCGGGAAAATGCCCATGGATGCCAGCGTTCAGAGTGGCGAGTACGAGTACCAGCCAGTGGAGAACTGGGGAACTCTGCCGCCCGGTTTTTCGTTCCAGGATGTCGGCGGCGTCGGCGTGGATCGCGACGACAACGTCTATGTCTTCAATCGCGGCCAACACCCGATGATCGTCTTCGACCGCGAGGGAAACTTCCTGCGTTCCTGGGGCGAAGGGCTTTTCCCCCGTGCCCACGGCTTATCCTTCGGTCCCGACGATACGCTCTACCTCACCGACGATGCCGATCACACCGTCCGCCATTGCACCCGGGATGGCAAGGTGCTGCTCACGATCGGTGTCCCGGGCAAGCCGGCGCCGTTCATGAGCGGCGAGCCCTTTCATCGCTGCACTCATACCGCGCTCTCTCCGCAAGGAGATATCTACATCTCCGACGGTTACGGCAACGCGTGCGTCCACAAATATTCTCCCGACGGCAAGCGCCTCTTCTCCTGGGGCCAGCCCGGCAGCGATCCCGGCGAATTCAACATCGTCCACAATATCTGCTGTGACGCGGACGGTTGGGTTTACGTCGCGGACCGCGAGAACCATCGCATCCAGGTGTTCGACGGTCGCGGTCGTTACGAAACGCAATGGAACAACCTGCATCGTCCGTGCGGGCTTTACATGACGCCCGGCCGCCACCCGATCTGCTACATCGGCGAGCTCGGCCCTGGAATGGCCATCAACCTCGAGGTCCCGAACCTCGGCCCGCGCGTGACCATCACCGACCATACCGGCAAGCGGCTCGCCCGCTTCGGCGGGCTCAAGGCCGGCTTCCGCCCGGGCGAATTCCAGGCGCCGCACGGCATTGCCGTCGATTCGCACGGAGACATCTACGTGGGCGAGGTCTCCTGGACCAACTGGCGCGGCGTGCACGGCAATGAGCCGCCACCCCGCCCGCTGCGCTGCTTGCAGAAATTCCGCAAGGTGCGGGCATCTTCGCCCGCCTGACGGGCCGCCTCTCTCCGGCTTTCCTGCCGGTCGTCCGGGTCAGGCGAGATCGGGAAAAGCCACCTTCATCTGCATGGCGGCGGCCCGCAGCCCGTCGATCGTTTCTTCGTTGAGGGGAATACCCTCAACCGCGTATCGGCGCATGAACTCAGCCTCCATCAGGCCGGGCGGATAGAGCGCATCGACACCGTCGCGGCGGCGGCTTTTGCGGATCTGCCGGGCGATCCAATCGACACGCGCCTTGAAAGCGCCAACCGGCTGGAACGCGGCGACATCGATCGCGATGAACACCTGCCCATCTCGCCCCGGGCGCGGCCCGGCGATCATATTGCCAAGCTCGGTTCCGTAACTGGCGCCGCTCAGGAGCGTCGACAGCATGCCGAAGACGATCGCAAGGCCAACTCCCTTGTGCCCGCCGATCGGCTGGATCAGGCCGGAAAGCGCGGCTGCCGTGTCGGTGGTAGGCCGGCCATCCCGGTCGAATGCCCAACCCTGCGGAATTCTTTCTCCTTTCTGGTGATAGACCCTGATCTTTCCGTGCGCGGTGGCGCCGAAGGCCGTATCCAGCACGATCGGCTCTTCCTCGCCGGCCGGAAAGGCGGCGGCGAGCGGATTGATCCCGACGATTTTCTCGACCCCGCCCCAGGGTGCCATCGTCGGCAGCGCATTGGTGGCTGCGATGCCGATCATGTCGTGCTCGAGTGCAAGCGCGACCCAGCGATCCATGGCGCCGCAGTGGTTGCTGTTGCGTGCCGCCACGATCGCGATCCCGCTCCGCACCGCCCTGCGGATGCATGTTCGCATCGCGAAGTCCGCAACGATCTGCCCCATCGCATTGCCGCCATCGACGATGATCGCATTGCCGTTGTCGCGAACGATCGTGGGCCGCCCGCGCGGATCGACGCCCTCCTCGGTCAGCTTGCGCACATACTCCGGCACACGCAGGGTGCCATGCGAATGGATGCCCCTCTGGTCTGCATTGACCAGCGCGGCGGCCAGCAGATGAGCGTCCCGCGATCCCATGCCGCAGCCACGGAAGATCGCTTCCACGACCTCGATCAGCACATCCGGCATGATGCGCCGTTCAGAATCCGACCCGGGGTACTGAGCCATACAGGTTCTCGACGAAAGTCCTGATCGATCGCCTGGCATGATTGCCGGGCGCCTTCGGCCGGCGCCGCAAGCCCGCCACCCGTCGCGCCTCACCGGTCATTCGCGCCCTCGGCGAGATTCGCTCTGGCCGCGACCTTGGCGCGCCGGCGCGCGGTATAGAGTGACAGACCCACGGCGGTGACCAGCATCAGGCCGTTGAACAGGGGTGCGACGAAGAACTCGGCCCCCGTCTGCTCCAGCCCCGAAACGATGACCGCCAGCAGCATGACGGCGATCACCGTGCCCCAGACATTGACCCGGCCCGGACGAATCGCCGTCGCGCCGAGGAGGGCCCCGGTGAAGGCCGGCAGCAGATAGTCCGGGCCGACCGAGGTCTGCCCCACATGCAACTCGGCGGCCAGCATGATGCCGGCCAGCGCCGTGATCACGCCGGAACCCGCGAACGTCCACGGAATGTAACGTTTTGGCGGAATGCCGGTCAGTTCGGCGGCCCGCGGATTGGCGCCGATCGCGTACAGGCGCCGCCCGAGCGGACGGTATTCGAGCAGAATCCACAGCCCGACCGCGACGACGATCACGCATAGCGCCGGCGACGGCAGAAGGCCGCCGATCATCGTGTCGATCCCGTAGAATCCGTTGTGGAGATTCCCGAGAATTTGCTTGCCGCCCGTGTACCAGGAGGCAAGGCCGTAAATGAAGGTTCCGGAGCCGAGCGTTGCGATGAAGGAATCGATACCGACCCCGGTGATCAACCAGCCATTCAGGAGCCCGAGCAGCACCCCCGACAGGACCACGGCGAGGCACGCAAGCGGCCACGGCACGCCGAACTGCACCTGCAGCCCGAGCGTCAGGATGTGTGCCAGCCCGACGAAAAATCCAACCGAGAGGTCCCACTGCCCGACCGTTATCGGCACCATCACGGCCAGCGCCAGGAGCGCGGTGACCGCCTGCTCGCTCAGGATCGATTCGATATTGAAGCGCGTCGGGAAGGTGCTGGGCATGCTGACGGAGAAGGCGACGAACAGCACCCCCAGGATCGCCGCCAGCCCGTAGGTGGCAAGCCAGTCATAGACCGTCGCCTGCAAGCGCGCCCGCCCCGGGCCTTTCCGCCCGGAGAGCGCCGCCGCCTCTCGCCCCGCCGGGTTCGCCGGAACTTTGCCGGCGCGCCCGAACATGTTGCGCACCATGCTCATGCCCGGGCCCCCGAGGCGAGCCGCGTCAACCTCTCGATGGACAGGTTCTCTCCTGACAATTGCGCGCTGATCCTCCCATCGACGAAGACCAGCGCGCGATGCGCGATCCGTGCCACCTCCTCGAAATCGGAGGAAACCAGCAGCACCGAATGGCCGCGGCGGAGCCCCTCCTGGATCATTCCGTAGATCTCTGCCTTCGCCCCCACATCCACGCCCATGGTCGGCTCTTCGAGGATCAGGATGCCGCTTCCCAGCTCGAACCATCTGGCAAGGACCACCTTCTGGGCGTTGCCGCCGCTCAGCGTGGCAACCGCGCGCTCGGCGGCATCGGCGGGGCGCACCGAGAACCGCTCCATCACTTCGCGGGCGCGTCGTCTTTCATCCCGCGGCGAGAAGCGCCGGCCTTGGCCCGATCGCGGATTGAGGAACAAATTCTCGCGCACCGTGAGGGCGCCGGCCAGGCTTTCCTCGTTCCGCTTGCTGGAGACGAAACCGATGCCCTCCGCCATCGTCGTATCGATCGCGGTGAGCGCCAGTTCCTTACCCTCCCGCCGCACGGTGCCGCCCGTGGCCGGCAAGGCGCCGAACAAGAGGCGCCCCACCGTGTCGTGACCAGCGCCGCGGCGCCCGACGAGGCCGAGCGTCTCGCCCCGCGCCAGGCGGAACGTGACCGGCCCCACGCCCGCTCCGCGCAGTCCCTCGACCTCGAGTACGCTTTCCACGTGCGCCGGCGAAGGCTGGATGAAAACCTCGGCCGGTGGCTTGCCGATGATCTTGACCACCAGTTCTTCGGGCGTCGTCTCCCCGACCGGGCCGCTCGCCACGCATTCGCCGTTGCGCAGCACGCTCACCCGCCCGGCCAGCCGGAACACTTCATCCAGCCGATGCGTCACATAGACGATGCCGAGCTGTTCGGCCCGGAGCCGGCCCAGCACGGCGAACAGGCGCTCCACGTCACCCTGCGGCAAAGTGGCCGTCGGTTCATCGAGCACCAGCACGCTGCACTCCTGCGCCAGCGCCCGGGCGATCGCTACGATCGAGCGCTCGGCAGCGGAAAGGCCCGAGACCCGCCGCCCTGGCGAAATCGACGTGCCCAGTTCTTCCAGCACCGAGCGCGCCCGCCCGGTGACCGCCGACCAGGAAATCAATTGCCGATGCAAGGGAAAGCCGGTGGTCAACGCAATGTTCTCGGCAACCGTCATCGACTCGATCAGGCCGAGCTCCTGGTGAATGAAGGATATTGGCAGCCTGCCCCGTCTCAGCCACGGCTCGATGGGCATTCCATCGAGCAGGGTCGTGCCCTCGTCAGGAACATGCACCCCGGCCAGGATCTTGATCAGCGTCGACTTGCCGGCGCCATTTTCGCCCAGCAATGCGTGGATTTCGCCGCGCGCAACAGTGACATCGACCTTGTACAATGCCCGCGTGGCGCCGAAGAATTTCGTCAGCCCCCGGATCTCGAGGGCGGGCGCGGCGTCCCGCCCCGGCGGCACCGGAATCGCGATGCCGATGTCTCCGGCCGACACGCCATCCCCGGTCTTCAGGCGGCCTTTCCCGCTACTGTGCCACTCCCCAGATCTTCAGATAATGCGCGGCATAGCCGTTCGCCGGGTTGAACTTGTTCTGGTCCCCGCCCTGGGTGTGGATGTTCCCGGCCGTGACGAGGAACGCATCCGGCACGTAGTCATAGGGCGGCTGGCCGTTGAACGCGCGATTGAATTCGTCGATCGCCTCGTACGCCTGCTCCTCCGCGGGCTCCGGCACTGTCGCGGTCTGGTACTGCCCGTTGCGAATGCGATCGTAGGCTGACGGTGCCCCATCCGAGCCGACCAGGTTGACCTGCTTCGTCGGCACCCCTCCCTGGCTCAGCACCGGAGCCGTGAAATCATAATAATAATCCGCGATCGTCATGACATAGAACGGCGGGCCGTAATTCGTGATCCAGCTCGAGACGGCGTGCGGCGTCAGGGTCGATACCTGCGATAGCGGCAAATTGACGTAGGACAGCAGCTTGCAGGTGGTGCATTTCGCGAATTCGTCGCGCATCGCCTCCGCCTTGTAGCGGGCCACCGCATATTCGGCGTCGTAAAGGATGATCGCGCGGCCTTTGCCGTGCGACATCGCGATCACGTAATCCGCCTCTGCCTTGCCGATTCCCTGCGGACTCGATTCGATATTGTAAAAGACGTGCCGCCTGGCATCGGCGCCCGGCACCGAGGTGAAATGCAGGCCGACGATCACGATGCCGCGTTTCACCGCACTGTCGATCTCGGGCTGCACGGTATCGGCATTCGAGGATGAGACGATCCCGTCCGGATGCAGCGCGATCGCCTGGTTGAAGGCCGTGACCCAGCCGCTCGCCGTGCCGCGGCCATCGATGATCTCGACCTTCCAGCCGATCTTCTTGCCGATCTCCACCATGTCGGTGCACCATTCGGCAGAAAGCGTGTTCTTCATATCGGTCGGGATGCAGATGACGTGCTTGCCCTGGGCTAGACGCGGTCCGCTGGTCGGTCCGGTCCACTCGGTCTGCAGGCCGGTCCGCTTCGCCGTCGCCGCCTGCGCAGCCGCGACGACCGCCGTCGCGTCCTCGGAACCGGCGGCTGGCGGCGCTGCCCGAAGCGGCCCCGCACCACAGGCCAGCAGAACCGCGCCGAGCACGGCTCCGCCTCTCCAAGCCCAACCCGAAAGCCTGGCTCGCTCGCTTTGCATCGTCTGATCCTCCCCTCCGACCTTGGCGCCAGCAGGCCACCACTTCGCTCGATCCGGCGCGGCCGAACCGGCCAAGTGCGCCAGGGTGCCTATGGCCTGACAGCTTCGACCCCTGCCACGGCCTGCAGGATCGCTTTATTTTCGATCGCTCACCGGGTCACGCTTCTCCTGCGCCCTCGGTTTTGCTTAGAGTATGGCGAACTGGTCTGACAGGTCAATGGACGATTTATGGCAACTGCGATTGAGCGGCGGAAGCGCTGGGAAGCCATTGCCGAACACATCGAACTGATGGTGCTGAGCGGGGAATTCCCGGACGGTGCCCGCTTGCCCTCCGAACGGAAACTCATGGGGCGCTTCAACGTCGGCCGCTCGACCGTCCGCGAAGCGCTGTTCGCCCTCCAGAAGCGCGGCCTGATCACCGCCGCCGCCGGCACGGTAGCGCGGGCCGCCAGGCCGAGCCCGCGTATCCTCGTCAACGAGTTGTCCTCGATCGCCCGCCATATCCTCTCCCGCCCGGAAGGCATGCGGCACTTCCAGCACGCCCGTGCGCTGCTCGAGGTCGGCCTGGCGCGGGAGGCGGCCCGGCGCATCGCGCCCGAAGATCTCGCCCATCTCAGGCAGGCGCTCGCTGCCAACGAGGCGGCGATCGGCGATCCCGAGCGCTTCCAGGGCACCGATCTCGAATTCCACCTCGCCATTGCGAGCAGTTCCCGCAATCCGATCTTCATTGCGCTGCACAACGCGATGAGCGAATGGCTCTCCGAGCAACGGCGCGTCACCAGCCGCGGCGGCGTCCAGGCCGGGAAGGTCTTCCTCGAGCACAAGCAAATCTACGACGCCATTGCGGCCCACGACCCGCCGGCAGCGGCAGCGGCGATGGAAGAGCATCTGGCGACCGTGGTCCGCAATTTCTGGCGGGCCATGGCCGCTCCTTACGCGGAGGGTACATGATCCTCCACGCCTTCGACCTGACCGGGGCACGGGTTCTCGTCGCCGGTGCCGCGAGTGGCATCGGCGCCGCCTGCGCCCGCGCCTGCGCGACGATGGGAGCAACGCTCGTACTCGCCGACATCGCCGACTGCACGAGCACGGCAGAGGCCATCCGTGCCGGTGGCGGCACAACAGAAGTCGCGCGCTGCGACATCACCGACCGCGCCGCAGTGGAAGCACTTGTCGTGGCGCACACGCCGCTCGATGCGCTAGTCGTCTCGGCCGCCATTTGCCCGTGGGATGACTGGAACGACCAACTCTGGGATGAGACGTTCGAACGTGTCATCGCCGCCGATCTCCTGGGCCCGATCCATCTCTCCCGTGCCGTTCTGCCGCACATGGGGGCGCGGGGTGGCGGGCGGATCGTGCTCGTCGGTTCGCTGGCCGGCCGCTCGGGCGGCCTCATCGCCAGCCCGCATTACGTTGCCGCCAAGGGTGGGCTGCACGCCCTGGTCCGCTGGCTTGCGCGCCGCGGCGCGGCGCAACGCGTACTCGTGAATGCGGTCGCCCCGGCTTCGGTGCGCACGCCGATGATGCGGGGCCAGCCCGTCGACCTGGCACGAATCCCGCTTGGCCGCATGGCCGAGCCGGAGGAAGTCGGTTGGCCGATCGCCTTCCTGTGCTCACCCGCCGCGAGCTTCATCACCGGCGTCATCCTCGACGTCAACGGCGGCGCACTGATGGCGTAAGGCAGCGTGCCAGATCCAGGGGAGGAGCTTCCCATGCCGGACTTTCCGATCGTCGACAGTCACGTCCATCTCTACGACCCGAGCCGGCTTTCCTATCCGTGGCTCTCCGCCGTGCCGGCCATCGCGAAGAGCCACCTGCCCACCGATTTCGACCGCGCCCGAGGTGCCGTCGCCGTGGAGCGGATCGTGTTCGCAGAGGTCGATGTCGCGGCAGGGCAGAACATCGCCGAGGCACGCTTCATTGCTGAACTTGCCGCAACGGACGCGCGCATCCAGGGGATCATCGCCGCGGCCCGCCTGGAGCGTGGCGCGGCTGTGGCCGAGGAGCTCGATGCGCTGGCGAAGATCGGCGGCGTATGCGCGATCCGCCGCCTCATCCAGACCCAGGCGGACCCCGAGTTCTGCCTGCGCCCGGACTTCATCGCCGGCGTCCGCCTGCTGGCTCGCTATTCCTGGCCGTTCGACATCTGCGTGCTCCACCATCAGCTCCCGCACGTCATCGAACTCGTGCGAAGCTGCCCGGAGGTGAGCTTCGTCCTCGATCATATCGGCAAACCCGGCATCAAGGCCGGGCTGGTCGAACCATGGCAAAGCCGGATCGCCGAGCTGGCGCGCCTGCCCAACGTCGTCTGCAAAATCTCGGGCGTCGCGACCGAGGCCGACCACACCGACTGGACGCGCGAACAACTCCGCCCCTACATCGAGCATTGCCTCACCCAGTTCGGGTTCGACCGTGTGATGTTCGGCAGCGACTGGCCGGTCATCGAGCTCGCCGGCAGCTATACGGGCTGGGTCGGCATCGTGGAGGAGATCGTCGCGGCGGCGGCGGAGCCGGACAAACGCAAGCTCTTCCACGACACGGCGATCCGCGTCTACCGCCTGCCCCCGTGAAGGGCCTTCCCCGCCCTCAGCGCAGGATCAGCTCCGGCCCGATCTCGCCGATCGTGGACAGGCCGGAGAGCCCCATCACGCGGTCGATCTCGCTCCGGAACATTTCCAGCACCTGCGCGACCCCCGCCTCGCCGCCGACGGCGAGACCCCAAAGCCAGGGCCGCCCGATCAGGCAGGCGCGCGCCCCGAGCGCCAGCGCCTTCACCACGTCCGCCCCTCGCCTGACGCCGCCATCCAGCAGCACCGCGAGCCTGCCTCCGCTCGCCGTGACAATCGCCGGCAGCGCCTCGATGCTGGCCGGCGCCCCATCGAGCTGCCGGCCGCCATGATTCGACACCACGATGCCATCCACCCCGCACGCAACCGCTTCCAGCGCCTCGGCCGGATGCAGCACGCCCTTCAGCAGCAATGTGCCCTTCCAGATCCGCCGCAGCTCTTCCACATCGCGCCAGGACATTCCGGGGTCGAGCAACGATCCCATCCGGGCGGCCAGGGCCGCCACATTCGCCTTCTCTCCCGGATGGGCGTAATTGCCGAAGGTGATGCGCGAGAATTCTCCGCGCATCCGCCACAGCCAGCGCCCCTTGCGCGCCATCCCGGCCAAAGTCCCCGCCGTCAGGCGCGGGGGAATGGCGAAGCCGTTACGCCGGTCACGTTCCCGATTCCCCAGCAATTGATTGTCGATCGTCAGCACCAGCGCCTCGTAGCCCGCGGCGGCGGCGCGCTCGGTGAGTTCGCGGGTAAAGCCGCGGTCGCGATAGATGAACACCTGCATCCAGCGCGCCGCGGCGCCGGCCTCGGCAAACCGCTCCAGGGTGCACACCGACCCGTGGCTGAGGCAGATCGCGGCGCCGGCCTGAGCGGCGGCGCGCGCCGCCGCGCGCTCTCCGTCTGGCCAGAATAATCCGGCCAACCCGACCGGCCCCAAGATCAGCGGCAGCGCGTGCCGCCGCCCGAACAGCTCCACCGAAAGATCGCGCGCCGCTGCTCCGTTCAGCGGCCGGGGCAGCAGCGCGAGGTCGGCAAACCTTTCCTCGTTCCGCCTGAGCGTGCGCTCATCCTCCGCCCCGCCATCGGCGAAATCGAACACCGCGCGCGGCAACACCGCACGCGCCCGCGCCCGAATTTCCGCCACGCTGCTGATGCGCGCCATCTCTCGTGTCATGGCGCCCCCGGCGGATGGTGTCACGCCGCCGGCAGGTTGACCGAGAGCGATCCCGGGCAAGGCGTGCCGTGCAGCGCCGCGTCCACGCAGAATTCGACCATCGCGTTCGCCCCGCTGTCGGTGAAATCATCGAAGAAGCTGTCGGGCAGGTCGGGGAACACCGTCTCGCCCACCTTCACCGTCTCGGAGGTGACGAAGGGGAACGGCAGAGTGATGTCGCGGCGCGGATATTCCTTGCGCAGGATGCGCCGCGCCAGTTCCAGGGCGATCACCGACAGGAAGGGGGGCTGGCCGATCGAGATGCCGCGCACCTTCTGGCCCATGTATCCGACCATGAACTTGCGGAAACCGTTCTCCGCCTCTCCCGCGGTCGGCGGCAGCGGAATGCGCCCGGCACTGATGAAGGCTTTCAGCACTCCGTCGGTGCCGCCCTGGCACCAGATCCCGTCGACTTTCGGCAACGACGGCAGGATCGTCGCCGTGTTGCGCTCCGCGGCCGAGGAGTCCCACATCCCCGTATAGCGGTTCACCACCTTGATGCCCGGGTATTTCGCCCACACGCTGTCCGCACCCCGGTTACGGTCTCCGTCGGCCTGGGTGCCGGCCACGCCGGTGCACATGATCACGTTGCCCTTCCCGCCGAGCGCGTTGGCCAGCCACTGCGCGGCCCGGGTCCCCCACTGGAACTGATCGGCGTTCACCTTCAGGGCCGACGGCGCGGTCACGACATTGTCGAACGACACCACCAGTATGCCGCGTCCGCTGGCCTGGGAAATGATGCCGTTGAGCGCGGTCGGCGATGCGGCATCGATCAGGATGGCATCGACCCGTCGCGCAATCAGGTTCGAAAGCTGCTGCGACTGTGTCGAGACATCGTTGCCCGAGTTGAACCAGCTTCCGTCCACCTGCGACTTGAACGGCTCCATCGCCAGCGCCGCACGATAGACGTTCTCCATCTCGATCCGCCACTTGTTGCCGATATACGAGTTGGAGAGCGCGATCGAGAGCTTCTTCGCCTCCGCCGCCTCGGCGCTGCCAGGCACACTCGCCACGGCTCCGAGAAGACCGCCGCCGGTGGCAGCCAGCAGCGCACGGCGCGACAGAGATGGGGACATTGTTTCCTCCTCGTACTGACCCCGAACGGCGACGGACCAGCGGGCACCCGGTGGGGAGAACGTCGCAGTCAGGCAAGCAGGCTCGCGATCCCTGACGAATACCATGGCGTCCGCACCGCGGACAGCCTGTCAGCGGGCCCGGCGCCGGTCCGGCGGGGATCGGACTTGGCCGCTTCGCCGAGACAGATGTGCTTTGCCCCGGCGCCAGAGTACCGGCAACAGCGAGAGCAGTGCCAACCCGAGCAACGGGCCCAGCACGCGCGGGGAGAAGATCAGGGAGGCATCCGCCATCCGCCCGGCCGCCAGCAGGGCCGAAAGCCCGGCCCCGATCGAAGCGAAGACGAAGGTGGCCGGGAGAATGCCGAGGACAGTCGCTGCCGCATACGGAGCAAGCCGCATGCCGAGCAGTGCCGGGGCAAGATTGACCAGCCAGAACGGAAAGGCCGGGATCAGGCGCAGCGCCAGGAGATAGCTGAATCCGTCGCGCTCGATCCCGGGGCGAAGCCGCTCGGCGAGCGGGCCGGCATAACGCAGCACCAGCGGCCGGAGCGCGCTCTTTGCGATCAGGAAGAGGGCGACGGCACCGAGGCTCGCACCCAGCACGGCCAGGCTTCCGCCGAGCACGATCCCGAACAGCAGCCCGCCCGCCGCGGTCAGCACCGCGCCGCCGGGTACCGAGACGGCAACGGCAACGGCGTAGACGACGACGTAAATGACGGGGGCGGCAAGCGGATACCGCGCGACCAGGCGCAACAGCTCCGCCCGGTCGCGCGCCAGAGCCGGAAAGGAGAGCAAGCCTGTGAGCCCTAGCCGCCAGGCGACGAGGAGGGCGAGTGCCAGCAGCAGGAGCGGCCAGAGGCGAAGAAATCGTGACATCGGCAGATTCGCGATATGGCTATGCGGATCTCGATACGCTGGATCGGGCGCGCCGGCTCCGTCCACTGCCGGGGCGTGATTGACTGCGCCCGCCCCCCACCCCTAATAAGCCCCGGCCCAAAGGGGAGCGCAGCGGCCGTTCCCCCCGCCGTCGGGTAGAGCGGGCCAGCATGGCAATCGGAGACGACCCGTGAAGCGCACTTATCAACCCTCCAAGCTCGTCCGCAAGCGCCGGCACGGATTTCGCGCCCGCATGGCCACCAAGGCAGGCCGCCGGGTCCTGGCCAACCGCCGCGCCAAGGGCCGCAAGCGCCTCTCCGCCTGAATCCGGTGCCTCGCTCGCCTCTTCGCCTGCAACGCCGCGAGCAGTTCCTGGCCGTGGCGCGTGCCGGGCGCAGGCTCTCCTCGGAGGGCTTTGCGCTGCAGGCACTGGCCCGCGAGGATGGCGGGCCGGTACGCGTCGGCTACACGGCGACCCGCAAGCTTGGCAACGCGGTGGTGCGCAACCGGACCCGCCGGCGGCTGCGGGAGGCAACAAGGCTGGTGCTGGCCGAACGGCCGCGCATCGGCTTCGACCTGGTGCTGATCGGCCGCCCTGCGACACGCACCCTTCCGTTTGTCCGGCTGCGCGCGGACTTCGCCCAGGCGCTCGATCGCCTGGCAGAGGCGGAGAGGCCCGTGAGATGAGCCCGGCGGCACGCGCGCTCAGCGCACCGATCTTCGCTTATCAATGGACGATCCGGCCGCTGCTCGGCCCGGCCTGCCGGTTCTGCCCGAACTGCAGCGACTATGCGCTGGAGGCACTGGCACGGCACGGAGCGGCCCGCGGCGGCCTGCTCGCGGCCCGGCGCATCCTGCGCTGCAATCCCTGGAATTCCGGCGGTCTCGATCCGGTGCCGCCGCCCGACCCGGCCCGGAAAGGCGCCCGTCAAGGCTGATGGACCAGACCCGCCTGTTCGTCGCGATCGCGGTCTCGATCGCGATCCTCATCGTCTTCCAGTTGCTGCTGCCGCACGCGCCGCCGCCGCATCCGGCGCCGCCGGCCCATGAGGCCACGACCATCGTCACGCCGGGCAAGTCCGCGCCGTCGCCCGCTGCACCTTCCGGGCCGCTCGCCGCCGCCGGGCCGGCGAAGAACGCACCGCGGCTGGATATCTTCGCCCCGGCGGTCAAAGGCAGCATCGGTCTCGACGGCGCGCGGCTCGACCAGGTCGTGCTGCGCGACTACCACGTGACGGTTGCCAGGAATTCCCCGAACGTCGCCGTGCTCGGCGCCGCGAACGGATCGCGCCCCTACTATGTGCAGTTCGGCTGGGCTGCCGGACCCGGCGAACAGGTGAAGGTCCCCGAGGACAACACGCTCTGGAAAGCCTCCCCCGGTCCGCTCTCAGCGGACCATCCGGTCACGCTCTCGTGGGACAACGGCGAGGGCCAGGTGTTTCGTCTCGTGCTCGGGGTGGACGACCGTTACATGTTCCACGTCACGCAGGAGGTCACGAATCGCTCCCCCGCCACCGTTGCGCTTTATCCCTGGGCGCGGATCCGGCGCGGCTACACGCCGCATACGGAAGGCTCCTATCTGATCAACGAGGGGCCGCTCGGCGTCTTGAACGGCACGCTGCACCAATTCGGCTACGAGGCAACGCGCAACCGCGCGAAAGATCAACCGGGCGGCATCGCCTTCCACTCCGAGGGCGACGGCGGCTGGGCCGGCATCACCGACAAGTACTGGCTGGTGGCGCTGATCCCGGACCAGCACACGAAAGCGATCGCCAGCATCCGCTATCTCCAGCAGGATGGGCAGAATCACTACCAGGTGGACTTCATCGCCGCCGCGCCGGAGAAGATCGCGCCGGGCGGCAGCGCCAGCACGGCCGGCCACCTCTTCGTCGGCGCCAAGGTGCTGAACCTGCTCCGTGCCTATCAGCAGGAACTCGGCATTCCCTATTTCGAGAAGGCCGTCGATTTCGGCATCCTCTACATCATCACGCGGCCGACATTCTACGCGCTCGACTGGCTGAACGCGCTCCTCGGCAATTTCGGCCTCGCGATCATGGCCTTCACCGTGTGCCTGCGCGCCGCCTTCTTTCCGCTTGCCAACAAGTCCTACAAGTCGATGAGCCGGATGCGCCTTTTGCAACCGAAGATGCAGGCCATCAAGGAGCAGTTCAAGGACGACCCGCAGCGCCAGCAGAAGGAGATGATGGCGCTCTACAAGACCGAGGGTGTGAACCCGGCATCCGGCTGCCTGCCGATGCTGATCCAGGTGCCCGTGTTCTGGGCGCTCTACAAGGTGCTGTTCGTCACCATCGAGATGCGGCACGCACCGTTCTTCGGCTGGATCCGCGATCTCTCGGCGCAGGACCCGACCAACGTCTTCAACCTGTTCGGCCTCATTCCGTTCGACCCGACCACGATCTCTCCGATGCTGCAGATCGGCGCCTGGCCGCTGGTGATGGGTGTGACGATGTTTCTCCAGCAGCGCCTCAACCCTTCTCCGCCCGATCCGGTGCAGGCTCGTATTTTCCTCCTGATGCCGGTCGTCTTCACGGTCATGCTGGCGCATTTCCCGGTCGGACTCGTGATTTATTACAGTTGGAACAATCTCCTTTCCGTCAGCCAGCAATGGTTGATCATGCGCCGTGCGAGCGTCGGCAAGCCGAAGCTGGCGCGGCCCTCCAGCCAGACCTGAGCGAAGAGGACGCCGGGCAGAGCGCGCTCGCCGCCGGGCGGCGCCTGTTCGCGGCAGAGTGCCGTTTCGTTGCGGCGGCAGATCAGCCGGCCCGTATCCCGCCTCCCTCCGCCCCCGAAGTCGCCTTCGCCGGGCGCTCGAATGTCGGCAAATCCTCGCTCCTCAACGCGCTCACCGGCCGTGCCTCGCTCGCCCGCGTCTCCCGCACGCCGGGCCGGACTCGTGCGTTGATCTTCTTCAGCCTCGCAGAGCGGCTGATGCTGGTCGATATGCCGGGCTACGGCTATGCCAAGGCGGCGAAGACGCTCGCGCGCGAATGGCAAGGCCTGATGCTTGCCTATCTCAGCGGCCGGCCCAACCTGCAACGGGTGCTGCTGCTGATCGATGCACGTCATCCCCCGACAGAGGCCGACCGGAGCATGATGACGCTGCTCGACGATTCAGCGGTCGCGTTCCAGATCGTGCTCACGAAGTCCGACGCTCTCCCGGCGGCGGAACTCGCTCTCAGCTCGGCCGCAGCGGAGGTGCTCGCCCGCGCCCACCCGGCTGCCCATCCCAAGGTCATCGCAAGCTCGAGCCGCGGAGGCTGCGGCATCGCCGAACTCAGGGCCGAACTCGCGCTGCTCGTGTGCCGACTCCAACGCTTGATACCGTAGGATGCACCCTAGCGGTCGGCACACTGCATCTTTATTTTCCGTGACCTGCTGATCCCCTTTCGTTTGCTGCCGCCGGCAGCAAACGAAAGGGGGCAGGGCACTCGCGGCTTGACCCGGCTGGCAAGGGGCCTTACCGGCCGCACGGCAATCTCATCGCGAGCGCTCGAGGGACCATCATGGCAGTGACCATCGAACCGCCGGCAGGTGCTGCGGAACAGGCGCGAATCCTCGCCCATGCGCTGCCTTTTCTCCGCCGCTACGCCGGGAGCACCGTGGTCGTCAAATATGGCGGGCATGCGATGGGAGAGGAACGGCTGGCGGCGGAGTTCGGCCGCGATATCGCCGCCCTCAAGCAGGTCGGCGTGAAGCCGATCGTCGTGCATGGCGGAGGGCCGCAGATCAGCGCCATGCTGAAACGCCTTGCCATACCTTCGACCTTCGTGGATGGCCTCAGGGTCACCGATGCCAGGATGGTCGAGGTGGTTGAAATGGTGCTTGCCGGCACCGTCAACAAACAGGTCGCCGGCCTGATCACCCGGGCCGGTGCGCTCGCGGTCGGCATTTCCGGCAAGGATGGCGGGATGATCGGCGCGCGCAAGCTCCATCGCACGCGCCGCGATCCGCAAAGCAATATCGAGCAGGTGCTCGATCTCGGCTTCGTCGGCGAGCCTGCCGCGGTCGATGTCCGGGTGATCGACGCCTTGACCGGGGCCGGGCTGGTGCCGGTGATCGCCCCGGTCGGAATGGATGCAGAGGGACAGACCTACAACATCAATGCCGACACGGTCGCAGGCGCCCTCGCCGGGGCGCTGCGAGCCGACCGCTTCCTGCTGCTCACCGACGTCGCCGGGGTGCTGGACAGGGCGGGCCGACTCGTTCCGGAGATGACCGTCGCCGAAGCCGAGACGAGCATCGCCTCGGGCGCCATCACCGGGGGCATGCTGCCGAAGATCGAGACCTGCATCAAAGCGATGAAGGCAGGCGTGAAGGCGGTCACGATCATGGACGGAAGGGTGCCCCACGCATGCCTGCTCGAGCTTTTCACCGAGGGCGGCGTCGGCACCATCATCCGCCCGTAACAGTGGCGCGACTGCCGAGCAGCAGCAGGCGCGCGGCGATATTGATCGCCAGCACCACCAGCACCACCAGGAAGGCCGCGGCAAAGGCGAGCGCATGCGCACTGGCAAAGGGCTGGTTGATGAAGCTCCAGATGACGTACGTGAGATAGCCGATCGGCTCGTGCGTCAGCCGCCCGCTCCACACGTAGTTGGACCAGCCGGCGGTATAGATCAGGGGCGCCGTCTCCCCGACCGAGATCGCCAGCGCAAGCAGCGCCGCCGTCAGCACCCCGGGAGCGGCCGGCGGAAAGACGATCCGGAACACCACCTTGTGCGCCGGCGCCCCGAGCGCGTAGGCCGACTCGCGGAGCGAAAGCGGAAGCTGGCTGAACGCCAGTTCCGTCAGTCGCGCGATGTATGGGATGATCATCAGCGCCAGCGTGATCGCACCGGCCAGCGCCGAGAACTGCCACCCGAGGCCGATCACCATCGTGATGTAGGAGAAATATCCGAGCACGATCGATGGGATTCCGGTCAGCACATCCGCAACGAAACGCACCAGCGCCCCGAACGGGCCGCCACCGAATTCGGAGAGATAGATTCCAGCGCCGACACCGACCGGCACACCCAGGATCAGCGCGCCGCCCGAAAGGACAAAGGTGCCGACGATCGCATTCAGCAGGCCACCGCTGATCCCGTTGGTGACAGAAGTGAAGATCGCGGGCGAAACCGCGGAGGCTCCGCGCGTGGCCACCAGCCCCAGGATGTCCAGGAGCGGTGCAGCAACCAGGAGAAACGCAACGACCGTCAGCACCCAGCCCACCCGCCCGCGCGCGCGACGGTAGCGGAGGCGCGGAAACTCAGCCGCGGCTTGCAAGCCCGACATGGAGCCCCCTCGTGATCAGGCGTGCCGCCGCATTGACGATCACCGTGATGACGAAAAGAACGAGCGCGATTTCCGCCAGCGAGCGTACCGCCATCCCCGTCGGGTCCTGTTCGGCGCTGTCAAGCTGGGAGACGATGAAGGCCGCCATCGTACTGATCGGACTCATCAGCGTCGTCGGCAGATAATTGATCGCCCCTCCGCTCACCATCAGGACCGCCATGGTCTCGCCGAGCGCTCGCCCCAGCCCCAGGATCACCGCGCCCACGATGCTGCCACGGACCGCCGGCAGCATGGCCCGTGTCGCCATTTCGAACTTCAGCGCCCCGAGCGCGTAGGCCGCCTCCTTGTCCGAGTCCGCCACCTGCCGGAGAGCGGAATAGATCGTCGCCGTGATGATCGGCACCACCATCAGGGTGAGGACCAGCGAAGCGGTGAGAAGACCGAACCCCGTCGCCGAACCTCCGGCGAAGAACGGGATGAAGCCGAGCACATCGTTGAACGCCGGCGCCACCACATGGGCGATCAGCGGGGCCAGCACCGTCACTCCCCAAAGGCCATAAACGACGCTCGGCACCACGGCCAGCAATTCGACGATCAGCGAGAGCCCCGGCCGAAACCTCTCCGGCACACCTTCGGCAAGGAAGATCGCAACCCCGAGACTGACCGGAACCGCGATCATGAGCGCAATGGCAGAGGTGGCGAGCGTGCCGACGATGAAGACGAGGATGCCGTATTCGGCCCCGTGCGGAACCTGAAAGCCGCCCACCGTGACCGGGCTCGCATAGAGATTGCCGAGGTTCCAGGTCTTGCCGACCAGGAACGAGAGCCCATTGAACCGGATCGCCGGCCAGGAATAGATGGCGAGGAACAGGACGACGGCGACAAGGATGCCGGGGACGGCTCCGCTGAGCCCGATCAGCCCGACACGGAACGGGCTCGTGCGCAAGGCGATGGCTGCCCCGCCTCAGATTGCCCCGGCCCCTGTCACGCTCCGATCTTCGCGATCTGCCGCTTCGAGAGTGCTGCGATCTTCGGCGGCAAGGGCAGGAACTGTACGGCATCGAGAAACCCGGCGGCACTGCCGCCTTCGGGATCGATCGCCCAGGCGAGAAAATTCCGCACCGCCGCGGCAATCGTTTCGTTCGGCTGCC
The DNA here is from genome assembly GCA_030041255.1 of Acetobacteraceae bacterium. Classification (GTDB taxonomy): domain Bacteria; phylum Pseudomonadota; class Alphaproteobacteria; order Acetobacterales; family Acetobacteraceae; genus JAKAWQ01. Next base: position 15,999 of record JASHOF010000170.1, on the reverse strand, counting down.
GCCTGTTCACGATCGCGTATTCGTAATTGATGATCGGATAGGAGTCCGGCCCCGGTGCGAAGATCAGGCTGATCCGCTGGTCGGGCGGGGTCTTGTCTTGCACCGCCGCGGCCGCCGCACCCACCGTCTTCGGGGTGGGAAGCACGAAGTTGCCGTCCCGGTTCTGAAGCATTGCCGTGCCGAGCCCGGCCTTGGCAATCTCGTTGTGGAAGCTGACGCCGATATAGGCGATCGCGTAAGGGGTCTGCCCGCTTGCCTGCACCATGCCCGGATTGCCGATGGCGCCGATTCCGCCCGCCACCGGCGGCCAGGAAATCGTCGTGCCATAGCCTACGCTTCCCGCCCATTCGGGCGTCGAAGCGGCGAGATACTGGGTGAAGATGAAGGTATCGCCGCTCCCGTCAGTGCGGTGTACCGGCGTGATTACGTGCGCCGCGAGCCTGGCGCCCGGATTGAGCTTGCCGATCGCAGGATCGTTCCAGTGCGTGATCCTGCCGCTGTAGATGCCGGCCAGCACCGGCCCGGAAAGCTTGAGGTTGGTACCGTTGAAGCCGGGCACGTTGTAATTGACCGTCTGCGCCGAGATAGCGAGCGGGATGTTCAGAATATCCGGATGCTGCTTCACCTGCGGGTCGCTCATGTAAGCGTCCGAGGCACCGATCTGCGCCACGCCGGAGAGTGTCTGGGCAATCCCGGTGCCGCTGCCGGTGCCTTGCGTGGTGATTCGCACGCCCGGGTTGCTTGCGGTGTATTTGGGCACCCAAAGATTGAACAGCGGATAGAGCAGGGTCGATCCGGTCTCGAGAAGGGAAATCCCGGCGGCGAATGCGCGGCGGCTGCCGGGCCCGAGAACGCCGGCCGCACCGGCGCCGAACGAACCGAGCAGGATAGTGCGGCGTCGCAATGGCTTGCCGGCCTCGATCTGCATGCTCTGCTCCCGTCATCTCCGATGGGTTTGCCGACGGCAATCCGCCCTCCGGGCCATCGGACAAGCCGGGAATAACAGCCGCCCGGGTCAGGTCGATGACAGTCCGATGACAGAACGATGATAGTGGCGGATGCCGGCCGGGCAGGTTGGCGCCGCCGGCGGCCTTCCCGGGGATCGGATCAGACCGGCTCGACGAAGCGCTCCAGCACCCGCTTGGCGCCGGCCTTGTCGAATGCGATGTCGAGCCGGTCTTCGTCCGAGGCGGTCACGGTGCCGTAGCCGAATTTCTGGTGGAATACGCGCTGGCCGATTCCGATCGGTCCGCCCCGCCGCCGCTTCGGCTCTGTCCAGGCGTCGCGCGCGGCAAGCACTTTGAGCGATGACGGGAAGGTGGCGGAAAAAAACGGCTGGGCGGCAAGCATCCGCTGGCGCTCGAAGGTGGCCTGACCGGAGCGTTCGATCGCCTCCTCCGGCAGTTCGGCAATGAACCGGCTGGGGATCGCGCCCTGCCAGCCGGAATAGAACTGCCGCCGCGCCACATGGCTCACGATCGCCCGGTTGCGCGCCCGCGTCAGGCCGACATAGGCAAGCCGCCGCTCCTCCTCCAGTGCCTTCGCCCCCGACTCTTCGAGTGCCCGCTGATTGGGAAAGAGCCCTTCCTCCCAGCCGGGCAGGAACACGGTGTCGAACTCGAGCCCTTTCGCGGCGTGCAGCGTCATCAGGCTGACGCGGTCGCCTTCCGCCTGTTCGTCATTCTCCATCACCAGGCTCACATGGTCGAGGAACCCCTCCACGGTCTCGAACTCTGCAAGCGCGCGCGCCAGCTCCTTCAGGTTCTCGAGCCGCCCGGGAGCCTCGGGCGAGCGGTCCTCGCGCCACATCGCGACGTATCCCGATTCCTCGAGCATTCGTGCCAATGCCGGGACCGGCCCCTCGCTCGCGAGCGCCGCCCGCCAGCCGACGAAGTTGTCGAGCAGCGCAGCAAGCGATTCGCGCGCCCGCCCCTTCGCCCCACCCTCGGCGAGCAGCCGCCCGGCTGCCGCGGCAAGCGGCACTGCATCGCTCGCTGCCTGTTCGTGCAGCCGGCGGAGGAACCCTTCGCCAAGGCCGCGCTTCGGCACGTTGAGAATCCGCTCGAATGCCAGGTCGTCGCCGGGACGCACCGTCGCGCGCAGATAGGCGACCGCGTCCCGGATTTCGGCCCGCTCGTAGAACCGCAACCCGCCCACCATCCGATAGGGAATGCCGAATGCGAGCAATCGTTCCTCGAAGGCGCGGGTCTGAAAGCCGGCCCGCACCAGGATCGCGATCCCGGACAGGCGATGGCCTTCCGCGCGGAGCGCCTCGATGCGTTGGCCGGCCATCCGTGCCTCTTCCTCGGAATCCTGGAGTCCGATGACGGCCACCTTCTCGCCGGCGGGCATCTCCCGTCCGGGGTGCAAGGTCTTGCCGAGGCGCCCGGCATTGTGCGCGATGAGGGCGGCGGCAGCGGCCAGGATCGGCGCCGTGCTGCGGTAGTTCGCCTCCAGCCGCACCACCGAGGCACCCGGAAAATCCTGTTCGAAGCGGAGGATGTTTTCCACCTCCGCGCCGCGCCAGGAATAGATGCTCTGGTCATCGTCACCGACGCAGCAGATATTACGGTGCTTCTGCGCCAGGAGCCGGAGCCAGAGATACTGCACGAGATTCGTGTCCTGGTACTCGTCCACCAGGAGGTAGCGGAAGTTTTCCTGATACTGCGCGAGCAGGTCGGGCTCTTTGCGCAGCAGTTCGGTTGCGTGCAGCAGGAGATCGCCGAAATCGGCGGCGTTCACCTCCGTCAGGCGCTCCTGATAGGCGGCATAGAGGGCGCGCGCGCGGCCGCGCGCAAAGTCGGTGTCTTCGGCCGGCGTGATGCGTTGGGGCGTCAGGCCGCGATCCTTCCAGCGCTGGATTCGCGCCAGCAGAACCGGCGGGGGAAAGCGCTGCAGGTCGAGGCCCGCCTGCTGCATCAACGGCTTGAGCAGCCGGATTTGATCGTCCGTATCGAGGATCGAAAAGTCCGGCTTGAGCCCGATCAGCCCCGCGTGCCGGCGCAGCATGCGCGCGGCCAGAGCGTGGAAGGTACCGAGCCACAGCCCTTCCACCGGGCGGCCGAGCATCGCCGCAACGCGCTCGCGCATCTCGCGCGCTGCCTTGTTGGTGAAGGTGACGGCGAGTACCTGCCAGGGTGCGGCGCGGCCGGAGAGCAGGATATGCGCAAAGCGCGTGGTCAGCACTCTCGTCTTGCCGGTGCCGGCGCCGGCCAATACCAGGAGCGGACCCTCGAGAGTTTCGACTGCCCGGCGCTGCTCGGGGTTGAGCCGGGCGAGATGATCGCTCACGGCGCCAGTTCGCTGGCCCGCGCCGGACCGGACGGCAGGCCCGAGGCGGCAGGCCGCGACGGCTGCGGGCGCACGCCCAGGATATGCGCGATCGCGTAGGTCAGCTCCGGACGGTTCAGGGTGTAGAAGTGGAACTCGTCGACCCCGTTCGCCTGCAGAAGCCGCACCTGCTCCGCCGCGACCACCGCCGCCACCATCCGCCGGATCTCGGGATCGTCCTCGGTTCCCTCGAACATCGCGCCGAGCCAGGCCGGCACGCTCGCCCCGCACAGCGTGGAAAAGCGTAGCGCCTGCGCATAGTTCGAAACCGGCATGATCCCGGGCACGATGGGTGCGGTGATGCCGGCAGCAAGGCAGCGATCGAGGAAACGTAAATAGACGGCGGTGTCGAAAAAATACTGCGTGATCGCGCGGGTTGCACCGGCATCCAGCTTCCGCTTCAGGTTGTCGAGATCGGCTCCGGGGGTTGCCGCCTCGGGATGCGTTTCCGGATACGCGGCAACCGAGATCTCGAAATCGGCGACCCGGCGCAGCCCGCCAACCAGGTCGGCCGCAAATGGAAAGCCCTCCGGATGCGGCTCGTAGCGGCCCCCACCGGGCGGATCGCCGCGCAGCGCCACGATATGCCGCACCCCCCCGTCCCAGTAGCGCCGCGCAATCGCCGCGATTTCGTCCCGCCCGGCCCCGATGCAGGTCAGATGCGCGGCAGGAACCAGCGACGTTTCTTGCACCAGGCGCACCACGATCGCATGCGTGCGCTCCTGCGTGGTGCCGCCGGCGCCGTAGGTGACCGAGACAAAACGGGGACAAAGCAGCTCCAGGCGGCGGATGCAGGTCCAGAGCTGCACCTCCAGCGCCTCGGTGCGCGGGGGGTAGAACTCGAAGGAAAGCAGCGGCGGAGGCGTTCCCGGCGTGCGGTTCGGCAACGGATGAAACCGCGGCCCGGTCAGCCACCGCTCCAGCACGCCCCCCGCCGGCCATGAAACCGCCCCTGTCATGCCCGTCTCTTGGCCCGGATCGCCGGCGCAAAGCAAGGCCCACCGGCCGGTTGGCGGCTCCAGAGTAGGGCTGCGTTGCCGGCCCGCCCAGCCGTGCTAGTGTGCCGACTCCAACGCTTGATACCGTAGGATGCACCATAGCGGTCGGCACACTGCTCTTTATTTTCAGTGGCCTGCTGATCCCCTTACGGTTGCTGCCGCGGGCAGCAACCGTAAGGGGGCAGGGCACCAGGTTTGCGCCTCGGTTGCACGGCGCTTCGCAGGATCTCCGCCCTTGGCGCGCATGAGCGGCATTGCTTCTGTCCTGGCACTCCTGGCTCTGGCCACCCTCGGCGGCTGCGCCACGCCGCCGCCCGCAAGCCATCCCGAGGCGCTGGCGGCGTTCCGCCAGACCGACGATCCGCTCGAGCCGACCAACCGCGTGCTCTATCGGGTCAGCAACGCTGTGGCCTCCGTCAGCCTGACGCCGGTGGCGCGTGCCTATCGTTCCGCCGTGCCGGAACCCGTTCGCACCAGCATCACCAACATCTTCTCCAACCTGGGTGGCCCCTTCCGCTTCGGCAACGATGTGCTTCAGGCCAGGTCGCGGCGCGCCGGCGATACCCTGATGCGCTTCCTGATCAACTCGACGATCGGGCTCGGCGGCATCTTCGACGTGGCGTCCGACTGGGGATACCCGAACCACCCGGCCGATTTGGGCATGACGCTCGCCGTCTGGGGCATGCCGTCAGGGCCCTATCTGTTCCTGCCGCTGCTCGGCCCCTCGGATCCGCGCGATGCGTTCGGCTTCGCCGCCGGCACGGTGGCAAGCCCGCTCAGGGCCCTGGGCAGCGGTCCGGCCGCCATTGCCTTCCACTGGGCCTCGCTCGGCACGACCACCGTCTCGCAATATGCCCAGAACCTGCCGGCAATCGATTCGGTGAAGCGGACGGCGCTCGACCCGTACGCGACCTTCCGCAGCCTCTACCGCCAGCACCGGCAGGCAGAGATCGATGCCGCCGAACAGGGCGGCGGACACACCACCCCGGTCTGGTTCGATCTGCCGAAGCAACCGAGCGAGTAGGCCCATGCTTGACCGCCGCAGCCTGGTTCTTGCCGGCCTCGTTCTCGTCCTCGGCCGGCCGGTCGCCGCCGAAGACGAAGTGGCGGAAGCCAAGGCTTTCGTGCAGCGCACCGGAGAGGCGATCCTGTCCGTGGTCAACGGCGACCTGTCGCCCGGCGACAAGCACCAGGCCCTGGCGCGTATCGTCACCGACAGCGTCGATGTGGATGGCGTGGCGCGATTTGCGCTCGGGCGATTCTGGCGCCTGGCAACGGTGGCCCAGCGTGAGACTTATCTTTCTCTCTTCCGCCAGTATCTCGTCTTCAACGTCACCGGCCGCCTCAGCCAGTACAAGGGTACTCATTTCAAAATCGGGCGGGCGATCCCGATGAACGGCAATATCGCCGTCACGACCACGATTTATGTCCCGAACAACCAGCCTGCCGATTTGCAGTGGATCGTGAACCTCAGCTCCGGCACCCCGAAGATCGTCGATCTCGTGGCCGAAGGCACCAGCCTGCGCGTCACGCAGCGCAGCGACTATGCGAGCGTGATCACCCGCAATGGCGGGCAGGACGTGCAGGCGCTGCTCGATGCCATGCGCGCGCAACTCACCCGGATGACCTCCGGCGGCAACGGCTGACGCAAATATTCCGGAACGGCTCGCGCAACGCTTCGGCCATCGCCGAAGCATCGTTCGCCCGGGACGCTCTAAATCGGCGCGTCTCGCCATGGAGCCATGGAATGCGCCCCGAACCTGCGCCTCTGCCCACCGCCGACCCGATGGCGGATCATGTCACGATCACGCCCTCCGTCCTCTATGTCGGCACGCCGGTTGCCCTTCTGAGCACGCTCAATCCGGACGGCAGCACCAATATCTCGCCGATGTCGTCCGCCTGGGCCCTGTTCGACCGGGTCGTGCTCGGCCTGACCGCGAGCAGCAAAGGGCGGGAGAACGCGGTTCGCGAGCGGGAACTCGTGATCAATTTTCCGACGCCGGACTTGTGGTCGCGGGTCGAGGCGCTCGCCCGCACCACCGGCCGCAGCCCGGTGCCGCGCCACAAGGCGCGCATCGGCTACGAATTCGAGCCGGAAAAATTCGACCGCGCGGGCTTCACGCCGCTTGCCTCCGAGATCGTCATGCCGCAGCGAATCGCCGAATGCCCGATCCAGTTCGAGGCGGAGGTCATGGACGTGCACGAACCCGGCGGAGAGTGGCCCGGCGAGCGGCCGGAAGCCTACCAGATCATCGAAGCGAGGGTGGTGCGGGTGCACGCGCATCGCCGCCTCGTCATCCCCGGGACGAACCATATCGACACCGCGAAATGGAGTCCGCTGCTCTATGTCTTCCGCCATTATTTCGGCACCGGCCGCGACCTCGGGCGGACTTTCAAGGCAGAGGCGTAGGCCGGTGCAAGAGGGAGAAAAATCGTGCCGAGTACCGCGGAGTTCGCCGAAACAGCGGCCCTGATCGGCGATCCGGCACGGGCCAACATGCTGATCGCCCTGATGGACGGGCGCGCCCTGACGGCAACCGAGCTTGCCCGTGTCGCCGGAATCACGCCGCAGACGGCGAGCGGCCACCTCGCGCACCTGACCGAGGCCGGATTGCTGGCGATGACGCGCCAGGGCCGGCATCACTATCACCGCCTCGCCTCGGCGGACGTGGCACGCATGCTGGAAAGCATCATGTCCGTCACGGCCGGCCGCCGGCCTCTGCCCGCCCGGCCGGCGCGAACCGTAACCGGGCCGCGCGATGCGGCGCTCCGCCGGGCGCGCACCTGCTACGACCATCTCGCCGGCCAGCTTGCCGTTGCGATGGCAGATCGAATGATCGCGCGCGGCGAGATCGAGCTTTCCCCCGACGGGGGTGCGCTCAGCGAGGGCGGGGCGGCCTTCCTCTCGGGCCTCGGCGTCGATCTCGAGGCGGCGCACGCTGATGCCATGCGCCGCGGCGGCGGGCGCATTTTCTGCCGCCCCTGCCTCGATTGGAGCGAGCGCCGGCCGCATATCGCCGGCGCGGTCGGCGCTGCCATGAGCCGTGCCTGGTTCGCACACGGCTGGCTCCGCCGCATCGAAGGCAGTCGCGCCGTCACGCTGACCAGGAGCGGCGAAATGGCGCTCGGCACGGCATTCGATCTCGGGCTCGGGGAGCAGGCCGCGTAAGGGTTTCGGCTTCCGTTTTCGCGGTTCGGCCAACGAAGCCTTGAGCCTTTCCTATCACCGCGCGCACTGTCTCATGGAGAGATATTGGTGCACGTTTTCGAGTTCCATTCTCACTACCTGCTGCGATTTTTCCCCATCGTGACGGCGCTCCTGCTCTCGGCAATCCCCGCTCTCGCCGGATCACGGTCAACCACCATGCCGGTCAGCGCCACGGTCCTCTCCTCCTGCACCCTCGCCTTCAAGCAAGGTCCCGTGATGCCCCGGGTCCAGAGCGCGTGCACACGCGGCGAACAGGCCCGCGTTTCGCTCATGACGGCGCCCTCACTTGCAGCACCGCCTCCCGAGATATCTGTCCGGCGTGGCGAAGGCGGCACCGAATTTCTCGTCGTCACGTACTGAACACGCCCTCAGTACGTCAGCGCCACAACGACCTGATCCTAATCAGATGACGGTGACCGTGATGGTGTCCGCATAGCTGCCGACCGGCGGTAACTGTGCGGCGGGGATCTGGCCGTACACCGTCAGGATTTGGATGGCTCCGGTCCCGGTTGCGCCCTTGGTGTCGGTCCCGATCGTGTCGCCCCGGTTCGTCGTATGGGAGGCGTTCCGGAAAATCTGGTAATCGAGCTTTGCGGTGCCCCCGGTCATCACGCGGGTCGTGGTCGTTGCCCCGCTCCCGGTCCCGGCATTGAGGCCCACATTGTAGGCGGTTCCGCTCGTGCATTCGAGCGTGAGAGTCGTCGTCTGGCTGGAGGCGACACCCGAATAATTGCTGAACGCGAGGGAATTGGCGGCGGGTTAATCAAGATAACGAGTTCTTTGCGAAAGGAACCAAATCTGCTCAGCGATCGGCCGCGCCTCCCGGGATGGTTGCAGGCGCTTTGATCACATCTCAGCGCGCGCTCCGCAGGCGCTCCACGGCGGAAACCAGCGCCCGGCGGATGCCCGGCTCGAGTGCCGAATGCCCGGCATCGGGAATGAGCGTCAGCCGCGCCCCCGGCCACGCCGCCGCCAGCTCGAAGGCCGAGCGGGCCGGGCAGATCATGTCATAGCGCCCCTGCACGATCTCGCCCGGAATGTGCGCGATCCGCCCCATCCGCCCCAGCAGCCCCTCCGGCGGCAGAAAGAGCCCGTTCGCGAAGTAATAGGCCTCGATCCGCGCCAGCCCCAGCGCGGTCCGGTCCTGCGAGAAGGAGGCAACCGTCTCCGGGCTCGGCAACAGCGTGCTGCACGAGCCCTCGTAGATCGACCACGCCCTCGCCGCCGGCAGATGCACCGCCGGATCGGGATGCGTCAGCCGCGCCAGGTACGCCCCGAGCAGGTCGCTTCGCTCGGCCTCCGGCAGGAAGCCTGCGAAGCTCGCGTGCGCATCGGGAAAGATCTGCGCCATCCCGGATAGGAACCAGTTGACCTCCTCGCGACGGCCCAGAAACACCCCACGCAAAACGCAGGCCGAGACCCGCGCCGGATACGCCTGGGCATAGGCGAGTGCCAGTGTCGATCCCCAGGAGCCGCCGAACAAGAGCCACCGATCGATCCCAAGATGCCGGCGCAAGGTCTCGATGTCGTGCACCAGCTCGGCGGTGGTGTTCTGCACCAGGCTGCCCAGCGGGCGCGAACGGCCGGCACCGCGCTGGTCGAAGATCACGGTCCGCCAGAACCCGGGATCGAAGAAACGGCGGTGCACCGCCCCCGCCCCCGCCCCCGGCCCGCCATGCAGGAACAGCGCCGGCGCCCCGCGCGGATTGCCGACCTGTTCCCAGTACATCACGTGCCCGCCGGTCAGCGGCAGATAGCCGGTTTCATAAGGTCCGATCTCGGGGAAAAGATCGCCGCGCGGCATGGGGCACGGCTTTTACAATGCCCGCCTCCGGGAGGTGAAGCGCCCACCACCCGGCATGGCAGACCCGTATTTGACAGCCACGGGGCGGGGTCTCTAAGGTCCGCCGCTTCATTTTGCAGGTGCGAAGAAAGCGGCCGCGGCTCCTCCCGGAGCAAAAGGCCAGAGCTTCCCCGAACGGCATGGCATGGCGATGAAGGTCCTGGTGCCCGTCAAGCGGGTGGTTGACTTCAACGTAAAGGTTCGGGTGAAGACAGACGGTTCCGGGGTCGAGACGACCGGGCTCAAGATGTCGATGAACCCGTTCGACGAGATCGCCGTCGAGGAAGCGATCCGCCTTAAGGAGAAGGGGCTCGCAACCGAGATCGTCGCCGTCTCGCTCGGCGTCGCCGCCTGTTCCGAAACGCTGCGCACGGCGCTCGCCATGGGTGCCGATCGCGGCATCCTGGTCGAAACCGAGGTCGAGCTGCAGCCGCTCGCGGTCGCCAAGCTGCTCAAGGCCGTGGCCGAGCGGGAAGCGCCGCGCCTGGTCATCCTCGGCAAGCAGGCGATCGACGACGACATGAACGCCACCGGCCAGATGCTCGCCGCCCTGCTCGGCTGGCCGCAGGGGACATTCGCCTCCCGCCTGCTGATCGATGGGGACGGCGCGGTCGTCACCCGCGAGGTCGATGGCGGCCTGGAGACCGTCTCGCTCGCTCTGCCGGCCGTCGTCACCACCGATCTGAGGCTGAACGAGCCGCGCTACGCGAGCCTGCCCAACATCATGAAGGCCCGCCGCAAGCCGATCGAGACGCTCACTCCTGCCGCCCTCGGCGTCGATCCGACACCGCGCCTGACGCTCGTTTCGGTCGCCGAACCGCCGCACCGCCAGGCCGGCAGGAAGGTCGGATCCGTGGCCGAGCTGGTCGAAAAGCTGCGCACTGAAGCCAAGGTGATCTGATGGCGGTCCTGGTTCTCCTTGAGCATGCCGAGGGGGTGATCAAGCAGCCTTCGCGGAGCGCAGTGGCAGCCGCCGGGAGGCTGGGCGAGGTGCACGGGCTCGTGGCCGGCGCGGCAGCCGGGCCGGCGGCGGCGGCGGCTTCGAAGCTTCCCGGGGTCGCCAAGGTTCTGACCGCGGAGGATGCATCTCTCGCCCATCCGCTCGCCGAACCTCTGGCCGCACTGCTCGTGAGCCTGGCTCGCGGCTACACGCATCTCTTGGCCGCCGCGACCGCGGCCGGCAAGAACGTGATGCCGCGCGCCGCCGCGCTGATCGATGTGCAGCCGATCAGCGACATCTCCGGCATCGTCGACGCGGCAACCTTCATCCGCCCGATCTATGCCGGCAATGCCCTCGCCACCGTCCGCTCGGCCGACGCCACCAAGGTGATCACGGTGCGCGCGGCAAGCTTCGATCCGGTGCCGGCAGAGGGCGGATCGGCACCGATCGAGCCGGTCGCCGTACCGGCCCCCGACCAGCGCTCCCGCTTCGTCTCGGCCGAGCTTTCGAAGAGCGAACGCCCCGAACTCACCGCCGCGCGGGTCGTCATTTCCGGCGGCCGCGGCATGCAGAACGGAGAGAATTTCAAGCTGCTGGAGCCGATCGCGGATCGCCTGGGCGCCGCCATCGGCGCCTCGCGCGCGGCGGTCGATGCCGGCTTTGTTTCGAACGATCACCAGGTCGGCCAGACCGGCAAGGTCGTCGCCCCTGACCTCTATGTCGCCGTCGGCATCTCGGGTGCGATCCAGCATCTGGCAGGGATGAAGGACAGCAAAGTCATCGTTGCCATCAACAAGGACGGCGAGGCACCGATCTTCCAGGTCGCCGATTACGGCCTGGTTGCGGATCTCTTCACCGCCCTCCCGGAACTCGCCCGCGAACTGGAGAAGAGCCCATGAACCTCGAACGTGAGGCTGCGGCCACCACCGCCATCGCTGCCGCCAACGCCGAAATGGCGCTCGAGACGCCGGAGATCGCCTCCGTCGGGGTCATCGGCGCCGGGCAGATGGGCAATGGCATCGCCCATGTCGCCGCCCTCTCGGGCCTCGAGGTGACGATGCTCGACGTCAAGCCCGAGGCGATCGAGAAGGCGATGGCGACGATCCGTCACAACATGGACCGCCAGATCGGCCGCAAGACCATCACCGAGGCGGACAAGGAGAAGGCGCTCGCCCATCTGCATACGGCAACCGGCTATGACGCGCTCGGCGACTGCGATCTCGTCATCGAGGCGGCAACCGAGAAGGAGGAGATCAAGCGCAGCATCTTCAAAGGCGTCACGCCCCATCTCAAGCCAGGCTGCCTGATCGCCTCCAACACCTCCTCGATCTCCATCACGCGCCTCGCCGCCACCACCGACCGGCCGGAAAAATTCGTCGGCATGCACTTCATGAATCCGGTGCCGGTCATGAAGCTGGTCGAGATCATCCGCGGCATCGCCACCGACGAACCGACCTTCCAGGCAATCCAGGCGCTGGCAACCCGCCTCGGCAAGACGACGGCGGTGGCCGAAGATTATCCGGCTTTCATCGTCAACCGCATCCTGATCCCGATGGTCAACGAGGCGGTATACGCGATCTACGAAGGCGTGGGCTCGGTCGCCGCCATCGATACCGCCATGCGCCTGGGCGCCAACCATCCGATGGGTCCGCTCGAACTTGCCGATCTCGTCGGCCTCGATACCTGCCTCTCGGTGATGCAGGTGCTGCACGAGGGGCTGGCGGACAGCAAATACCGCCCCTGCCCGCTCCTGGTGAAATATGTCGAAGCCGGCTGGCTCGGCCGCAAGACCGGCCGCGGCTTCTACGATTATTCGCAGACCCCGCCGCGCCCGACACGCTAACGCGGAAGGGGCATCGTCACGGTAACCTGGCCGGCGAGATCCAGAGAACCTGCCGCCCGGCGGCCGGAAGACAGCGTGACGGCTCGTTCGCCATCCTTCCGATCGCCGGCCTTCGCTCCGTCCCATTGGAGGTGACGATTCTCTCTCTCCTCAGAACTGGTGGATCAGCAGGTAGTTTTGACATCCGATCGATCCTGCCGCCGTGCCGATGCGGGAAATGTCGGAGCAGGCAACGCCGGGGAAGGTGATATAGGCCGGGACTCCTGACGAGCTGAGCGATTCGAGCGTCAATCCCTTGTATCCTGCCACGCCGCTGGACGGAGCCCACGAGTATGACGAGCTTCCAGGAACGAACCCCCACAGCGTAACATCGTCCCCGGCGTGGAAATTCAGGATTGAGAACCAGGCGAGCTCCGCCTTCTTGGCATCGACGTAAAACGTGTCCGTCCCGCTACCGCCGACGAACCACGTCAAGGCACCCTGACTGCTCAGCACGTTCTTCCCGGAGGTCACGGCGATGGCGTCCTCGCCGGTGCCTCCGAGAATGTAGACGTCGGGCTCCTCGGCTGCGATCACCGCATTATCGGAGCTATCGTCTATGTATTGTGCCTCCAACCCGGGATCGGGGCCGGTCAAGCCGGAACGCGTTGTTCGAGAAATCCTGCGGCGGATCGAATTGAAGGCGGAAGGCCTGGTTTCCTTCGTTGATCTCGAGCACGTTGTCCGCCTGCAACGTAGCGGTCCCCGAAGCGGAGTACGGCAGTCCACCGGTGGCGATCGTGTCACCCGGACCGAAGCCGTCGATGGTGCCGCCGAACGCACCGATATCGTTGAGCATCACCATCGAATCGTGCGCGAACAGCACGGTCTGGCCGGGGCCGATCGCAGCCTGCAGCGTGAGCGACGTGTCGCTGCCGGCGTCCAGTTGGCCAATCCCGGCCACGGGACCATACACCAGAAGCGACCCGCCGGCGGCTATCGCGATTGCGCTTGCCCTCACCGTGGCGCCGGCTCCGGCGAGAGTGACTCCTCCGGCGGGTCCGACCGAAAGTGTCCCCGTCATCGCAAGCAGCGCGCTATCGGTGACGCTTTGGCCAACCCTAATCGTTCCGCTGCCCGACGCCCCTACAGTGGCGCTCGCGTCCAGGTGGAACGGATTCAAAAGATACTCGAGCGGCGGCGCCGGGCGGCTCTCTGGCAGATCCGGCGGCGGCGCGCAGCGTGAGGTGCCCGCCGATCATGGCCCCGGCTTCCGGAGGCGGCCTCGCTTCGTACACCGGCCGATGCGGCGCCTGCCGAGAATCTGCGCCGCGCGCTGTCCGCCCTTCAGTCTGCGGCCTCTGCCAGCCGCTCCAGGGGTGGATCTATTTCCGCGGCCGTACCCCAGAATCCGCCCGTTTTCTCCACAGCGCATCCGTTCAGCACAACGCGACGCCGCGGTCCGGCTGCTGCACCAGGCAAGGCGAGGGCGAGTTCGAGATTGCAGACCGGGGTGCGCTCCGAGAGCGCGTCGCGAAGATCGTTCGAGCCCGGCTTATCCTCGACAAGGTTGAGAAACTTTGTGCCTACTGCGGCGATCAAGCACTTCGGAGCGTTGCCGCCGACACCCACCAGGCGTCCGCTGGCATCGAGCTCCCACAGCCAGTCTGGTTCAAACGCCGTTTCGACAGGCGCCGCTTGTTCAGCCTCTATGCGACGCTTTGCGGCCGTGCGAGGGCGGAGCGCGAGGAGCGCCAGCAATCCCGCGGCGAAGAACGGTGCCGCCCAGCACAGCGTGCATGCTTCTGCGACGCTCAACCCGGCGAGCGGGCCTGTCTCTGCGTGCCAGGCGAACCCGCCGGGTAGCTTCGCCGCTACCGATGTGCTGAGCAGCGCGGCCAGCCACGGGACCGCAGAATCGAACCAGGTGCGAGGCGCGCCGGTCCCGACCCGGAAATTCAATATCGGCGTCTTCTCGTCGTGCAGAACCAACGTGATGGTGCTGCCGGGAGGCAGCGAAGAGGGGCTCAACATGTCGCGGAATGCGGGCCAGCTGACAAACGTGCCGACCTCACCTGCGAATGCGCCCGATCGACCTGCGATCGACGTCGCGATGATGACGCCCTCATCATCGCCGAGTGGGGCACGCGCGCCGGCAATAAGCGTCATGACGCCGGGTTGCGGATCCTTTGCCATCGACCTGAACCAGGCGCTTCGGGAAACGTCCGCCTCGTCGGGCAGGAGCGGTCGGGTTGCCGCGACAAATCGCCCCTCTGCGTCGTAGAGGAAGAGGCTTTGAGCAGGCGCCAGGCTGCGTTCCAAACGCAGCATCCGCGCGGCGAGCGCAACGCGGGCGCGCCCTGAGGAGGTATCGGCGCCCTGAAGCCGACCAGCGACCCCGGCGACGCGAAGGAGCAGGTTGTCCACTGCGGCCCGCGCGTCAGCCGCCGCACCGGCCAGTTTCGCGGCGGTCTCCATCCGTGCGGCACAGACCGCGAGCCATTCCACGCTGGCGGCCAGTAGCAGGGCCAGCAACAGGCGGAGCAGCACGATCTTGAAGTGAGGCTTTGGCGCGGCCGACCCGCGTGCGGCGGCATTGGCCATTCGATCCCCCGGCAAGCCTGGGAACGCCTGGAGACTGGCGACCCATCGGCTTACCGAAGTGTTAAAGCCGGCTGATTAACGCCCCGTTAAGGGCCCGGCCGTTTCGGACCTGGGCCTCGCAACCGGCTGCCGCTACAAGACAGGCTGAGGCACGGCGTTGCCGCCATATTCCTGGGTCCCCATGATCGGCGCCAGGTCGGGCGGAACCTCACAGCTATGACCGGGATCGCGAATCACGTACCCGCGCCCCCACACCGTCTCGATGAGATTGGTGATGCCGGCAGCCGCCAGCTTTTTCCTCAACTTGCACATGAATACATCGACAATTTTTATTTCCGGCTCATCCATTCCGCCGTAGAGATGATTTAGAAACGTTTCCTTAGTGAGCACAAAGCCCTTCCTCAATGCGAGCAATTCCAGTATTGCGTATTCCTTGCCGGTCAGATGCACCGGCGTTCCAGCGGCCATTACCTCCTTCCCATCGAGATTGATTTCCAACTCGCCAATGCGGAACCTGGACTTGCTGATACCTCGACTTCTTCGCACCACGGCTTGCATGCGAGCAAGCAGCTCCCACCGATCGAATGGCTTGGTGATGAAGTCGTCCGCCCCGGCACCCAGACCCTTCACTTTGGCCTGTGCCCGCGAAAGCCCGGAGAGGATCAAGACCGGGGTCTCGGTGCCGCCGGCGCGCATCCGCCGGACGACTTCGTAACCTTCAATATCGGGCAATATGAGATCAAGGATCACGACGTCGTAATCGTAGTGCTTCGCCAGTTCGATGGCCTCTTCCCCAGTGTCCGCCGCGTCTACCGTCGCCCCTCCCGAGCGCAGCATCAAAGACAAGGCATCCGCAGCGGAAGCGTCGTCCTCAACCAGCAGCACCCGCATGTCTCCCTCCCCTCTCTCATTGATCGAGACATGCTACCTATACGTGCATACCTCATCAACCTCCAGTAACTAATTGGTGAGAATTGGGCGTCGACAGGCTCCGAGAGCAGATCGCGATCAGACGGAATCGGCTGATCGTGTGAAGATGCTCGCCAAAACAAAGAGCTAGAGTATCCGTGATGGTCAAGCGACAGATTCCTGCCAGCAGCGATCGGCCTTGAGCAAGGCGTTGGCGATGACGATCAGCTTTCGCATGATGGCGGTGATGGCGACCTTGGCGGGTTTGCCGGTGGCGATGAGCTGACGGTATTTGGCCTTGAGGTCATGGTTGAAGCGCGCGGCGACGAGGGCTGGCATGTAGAG
>JASHOF010000169.1 GCA_030041255.1 Acetobacteraceae bacterium | reverse complement strand
CCATCTACGCCGAGGGGCAGCGGCGCTACGTCGAAAGCCTGTCCTCCTACGCGCGGCAGTTCCTCGAGCTGGCAGGCAAGCCGGACGTCGACCAGATCGAAGGGCTCTCGCCGGCGATCTCGATCGAGCAGAAGACCACCAGCCACAATCCCCGCTCGACCGTCGGCACCGTCACCGAGATCCACGACTATATGCGCTTGCTCTGGGCGCGCGTCGGCGTGCCCTATTCGTCGGCGACGGGGTTGCCCATCGAGGCGCAGACCGTGAGCCAGATGGTCGATCGGGTGCTCGCCATGCCGGAGGGCACGCGGCTTCTGCTGCTCGCCCCCGTCGTGCGCGGCCGCAAGGGCGAATACCGCAAGGAGCTGGCCGAACTTTCCCGCAAAGGCTTCACGCGCGTGAAGGTGGACGGCACGCTCTACGAAATCGCGGAAGTGCCGGCGCTCAATCGCAAGATCAACCATGACATCGAGGCGGTGGTCGATCGCATCGTCGTCCGGCCGGGGCTGGAGTCCCGGCTTGCCGACAGCTTCGAGACCGCGCTCGGACTGGCGGACGGAATTGTCTATGCCGACCTGGCCGAGACCGGCGAGCGCACCATCTTCTCGAGCCGTTTCGCCTGCCCGGTCAGCGGTTTCTCGATCGCCGAGATCGAGCCCAGGCTGTTCAGCTTCAACAGCCCGCACGGCGCCTGCCCGGCCTGCGACGGACTGGGCACGGAAAACTTCTTCGACCCCGCGCTGGTGGTGCCGGATGAGCGGCTCGGCCTCGCCGAGGGAGCGATCGCGCCCTGGGCCGGCGGCGCGCATTCCCCCTATTACGACCAGACGCTGCAAAGCCTGGCGCGGCATCTCAGGATCAGCAGCCGGACCGCCTGGCAGGACCTGCCTGAGGCGGCGCGGCGCGCCATCCTGTTCGGCACCGCAGAAGAGGCGGTGAGCTTTGCCTACAAGGACGGCGTGCGCAGCTACACGGTGAAGAAGCCGTTCGAAGGCGTGATCCGCAACCTGGAGCGGAGGCTTGCCGAGACCGACAGCGCCTGGGTGCGCGAGGAACTTTCCCGCTACCAGGCAGAGAAGCCGTGCGCGGTCTGCCACGGCGCACGGCTGAAGCCGGAAGCGCTTGCCGTCCGGGTCGGCGGCAAGAACATCGCCGAGGCCTCCGAGCTTTCCATCCGCGCCGCGCACGGCTGGTTTGCCGGGGTCGGCAGCACGCTCACCCCGCAGCGCGCCGAGATCGCGCGGCGGATTCTTCGCGAGATCGTCGAGCGGCTGCAATTTCTGGTCGATGTCGGGCTCGACTACCTGACGCTTGCCAGAAGCTCGGCGACGCTCTCGGGCGGCGAGAGCCAGCGCATCCGCCTCGCCAGCCAGATCGGCTCGGGGCTGACGGGCGTGCTCTACGTGCTCGACGAGCCCTCGATCGGGCTGCACCAGCGCGACAACGCCCGCCTGCTCGCCACGCTGCAGCGCCTCAAGCGTCTCGGCAACACAGTGCTCGTCGTCGAGCACGACGAGGAGGCGATCCGCGCGGCGGATCATGTGATCGACATGGGCCCGCGCGCCGGGCTCGACGGCGGCCGCGTGGTCGCGCAAGGCAGGCCGGCCGAGATCGAGGCCAATCCCGAATCGCTCACCGGCGATTATCTCGCCGGGCGGCGGCGGATCGAGATCCCGCTCCTTCGCCGCCCCGCGCAGAAGGATCGCGAAGTGCGCGTCATCGGCGCCCGCGGCAACAATCTCAAGAACATCACCGCCGCCTTCCCGGTCGGCACGTTCGTCTCGGTGACCGGCGTTTCGGGCGGCGGCAAGTCGACGCTCGTCGTCGACACCCTCTACAAGGCCGCCGCGAGAAGGCTGATGGGTGCCGGCACCGTGCCGGCGCCGTACGAACGGATCGAGGGGCTCGAGCTCCTGGACAAGATCATCGACATCGACCAGTCCCCGATCGGCCGCACGCCGCGCTCCAACCCGGCGACCTACACGGATCTGTTCGCGCCGATCCGCGACTGGTTCGCGGAACTGCCGGAAGCACGTGCCCGCGGCTACAAGCCCGGCCGCTTCAGCTTCAACGTCAAGGGCGGGCGCTGCGAAGCCTGCCAGGGCGACGGCGTCCTGAAGATCGAAATGCACTTCCTGCCCGACATTTTCGTCACCTGCGATACCTGCAAGGGAAAACGTTACAACCGAGAAACTCTGGAGGTGACATATCGCGGCAAGTCGATCGCCGACATCCTGGCGATGACGGTGGACGAGGCACTTGGCTTCTTCACCGCGCAGACCCGCATCGCCGAGCGGCTGCAGGTGCTGGCCCGGGTCGGGCTCGGCTACATCAGCCTCGGCCAGCAGGCGACCACGCTTTCCGGCGGCGAGGCGCAGCGCATCAAGCTGGCGAAGGAACTTGGCCGGCGTGCGACCGGCCGCACCCTCTATATTCTCGACGAGCCGACCACCGGCCTGCATTTCGAGGACGTGCGCAAGCTTCTCGAAGTGCTGCACGCGCTGGTCGACCAGGGCAATACCGTGGTCGTCATCGAGCACAATCTCGAGGTCATCAAGACGGCGGACTGGATTCTCGATCTCGGCCCCGAAGGCGGCGAAGCCGGGGGAAGAATTGTCGCCGCCGGGCCGCCGGAGGTGATCGCGGCAACGCCGGAGAGCCATACCGGGCGCTTCCTCGCGCCCCTGCTGCCCGCTGCCGAGGCGCCGAAGCGGAGCCGGCGGCGCGCTTGAAGCGCGAGGGGCTCCGCCCCTCGACCCCACCAGGGCCTGAGGCCCTGGACCCCCGTCTCCGCCCGTTCCGGCCTCTTCCGCGGTCCATCGGCGCAGGATCTCGCGCGCCGAGCGCTGCCCCGGATCCATGGTCGCGTTGTGTCCCCGACGCATGGCCGTCAGTTTCACGACGTAACGGTTGGGGTCGCGGAAACTCCCTGCCTTCGATGGCTCATGCCGTGACTAAATCAAACGTGCAACTGGTAGAGCTCACTTATGAAACGAACCGCTTGCTTGAGTGTCCTGAGTTCGTCATCAGTCATCGGATCTGGATCAAAGTGCATGACGTCGTTTCGGATCTTGCGGACATCCTCAAGCGTCGTTGTTAGCACGCCGCAATCTATCTTGAGATTTAACCGCCCCCACGTCTCTGGACGCTGAAATAGCCGAACGTACTCACCGAACGTTAAGTCTGCTATATTCTGCGGCCTGTGAGCTAATGCCTCGGCTGTTCCGAGCAGGTCAAGGTCTTCCCTTGTTAGCTTGCCCCCGATCAGCCGTCGGACATGCAGTTCAATTTCGCGCAGGAGAAGAAACGGCTCTGCGAGCGCCCGAAATTGTAAGCTCAGGTCGCTTGCGGTCACAATGCCGGTTATCCTCCGATCCCTCTGCCGCACCAGAACATACCCATCTTCCACGATCATCGGAATTACGTCGAATAATGTACG
>JASHOF010000168.1 GCA_030041255.1 Acetobacteraceae bacterium | reverse complement strand
GCGATGTGCTCAAGGGGCTTTCTCCGCTGCACTTTCCGATTGCGTTTCCGGAGGTCTTCCTGCGTCGGCGGCCGGGGTTCGATGTGATCCTCGGCAATCCGCCCTGGCAGGAGGCAACGATCGAGGATCCTGCATTCTGGGCGCGGCATTTCCCGGGACTTCGGAGCCTGCCGCAGCGGGAGATGGAGCACGAACGGGCACGGCTGCGAAGGGCGCGGCCGGACCTCGCGAGGGCGCTGGAGGCGGAGATCGAGGAAACAGGCCGGCTGCGGGTGGCGCTGGGGAGCGGCTTCTATCCCGGCATGGGAACCGGGGATCCCGATTTCTACAAGGCGTTCTGCTGGCGATTCTGGAATCTGACTGCCGCGGATGGCGGGCGGATCGGCGTTGTACTGCCGCGCAGTGCACTCTCGGCGAAGGGCTCGGAGACATTTCGCAAGACCGTTTTCGCGGAGGCGGCCAGCGTGGATCTGACGCTGCTGCTTAACAATCGACAATGGGTGTTTCCGGAAGTGCATCCGCAATACACGATCGGGCTTTGCGCGATCGCGCATGGGCGGGCGCAAGGGGAAACGATCGCGCTGCGTGGGCCTTTTGCGACCCTTGCTGCGTTCGATGCGGAGCACGACGCGCCAGGCGCGTGGTTCGCGCCAGCGGACGTACTTTTCTGGAACGACACGGCATCGCTGCCGCTCCTGCCGACCGAGCAGTCAGTCGAGGTTTTCACGCAGCTTCGCAAAGCTCCTCGTCTTGATCTGAACGACGGAGCGTCGTGGCGGGCGCGGCCGGATACGGAGCTTCACGCGACCGCGCAGAAGCCGCTGATGGACCTGAAGTCGGAGACGTGTCCGAAGGGCTTCTGGCCGGTGTTCAAAGGGGAGTCGTTCGATATCTGGACGCCGGACACGGGCGAGTACTATGCGTTTGCTACTCCGGAAAAGGTGCTGCCGTGGCTTTATGGGAAGCGGCTGAGGAGCGGAAAGAGCCGAAGCGACAGCGCGCACGCGGAGTTTTCCGCTCCCTACCGGCAGGACAAACGCACGCTCGCGTGCTGGCGGGCACGAATTGCATTCCGGGATGTGAGCCGCGCGACGGATTCACGCACGGTGCGAGTGTGCCTGCTGCCGCCGAGGGTGTTTATTGCAAATCAGGCGCCATATCTGCTCTGGCCACGCGGAGACCAGTTGGACCAGGCGTTTTTGCTCGGCGCCTTGTCGTCCATTCCGCTCGACTGGTACGCGCGGCGCTTCGTCGAGACCCACGTTAATTACTTCGTTTTCAATCCACTTCCTGTCCCGCGACCGCCCCGCGACGATGGGCGCTGGCGGCGCGTCGTCGCATTGGCGGGCCGTCTTGCCTGCCCGGACCAGCGCTTTGCTGATTGGGCGGAGGCGGTCGGCGTCGCGTGCGGACCGCTGCCGGAGGACGAGAAGCAGGACATGGTCGCCGAGCTCGATGCCATTGTCGCACGGCTCTACGGGCTCAGTGAAAAACAACTCGTGCACATCTTCGAAACGTTCCACGAGGGGTGGGATTACGGGACGCGGCTCAAGGCCGTGCTCGGACATTTCCGGCGCAGCGCGGCGCCATGACCGAAAAGCGGCGGAAGATTGCGAGGGGGCGGCCGGCGAGGTACATAGGTACCAGCATGCGCCGGGTGGGGCCGGCCGGGGCGGGGAAGGCAATGGGAGATCAGGTTCACATCCGCAATGCCGAAGCCGCCGAGCTTGCGCGGGCGCTGGCAAGACAGACCGGGAAAACGATCAACGAAGTGATCCTGGACGCGCTCCGGCATTACCGGCCCGGGCGGGCCGCGCCAGCGGGACGGAAAGAGATCGAGACGTGGCGGCGGCTTTTGCGCGAGGACCGGGAAGGCATGGCGCGGCCGGAGACACCGATCGAGGCGCTTTACGGTGAGGCGACAGGGCTTCCCGAATGATCGTGCTCGACAGTTCGGTGCTGGTCGGGATCATCAAGGGGAAGGCGGATACGGAGGGATTACTCGAGCTCGTAGCGAGGGAGGAGTGGGCGATCGGGGCGCCGACGCTGGTCGAGGCGCGGGCGTGGTGCACGGTCAACCTGGCGCGGCGGAGCTCGCGCTGGCTCGAGCAATGTGTCGATTCGGGGCGCGGGGCGGTCGTTCCCTTCAGCCGCGACATGGCGGATGCCGCGGCACGGGCGTTCGAGAGGTTCGGAAGAGCGAGCGGACATCCGGCCCGGCTCAATTTCGGGGATTGCCTGGCGTACGGGGTCTCGGTGGTGCTGCAGGCGCCGCTCTTGTTCAAGGGTGGGGATTTTGGCCTGACGGACGTGATGGCGCATCCGGCCTCGATCCGGACCTGAGTGCGGGCGCGGCGGAGGCGGAGGTGCGGGCAGGCGATCGGTGGGGCTCCGGCAGGGAGATGGCTGCGTGGGGCGACGCGCCTGGCTGAAGGTCGTCGGCGTGTCCTACGGTTTGTTGTCCGAGAGCGAGAAGCAGGGCATGATCGCCGAGTTCGGCGCGGTAGCGGCGCTGCTCTGCGGGCTCGGCAAGAGGCGACCCGCTCACATCTTCGAGATCGTCCGCGAAGGCTGCGATTGCGGGACGCGGCCCGGGGCTGCGTTGCGGCGTTTCTGCAGCGGCGTGGATGCGGCCTCTCGGCCATTTTCCCTTGCCATCGCGCCATCCCCTCGATTCAATGAGCCGAGGGATCATTGCAACCGGAAAGGTACCGATGCCCGAGCGTGCGCGGGTAAGATTCAAACGTCCGCCGGTCGTCGAGGTGGTGTGCGGGATCTTGTTCGGTACACCCCGGCCGCTGCGCGGTGCGCATGTCGGTCTTTACTGGCAACGGGTCTGCTCTGACTTTCCCCGAATCGAGGAAGCGCCACCCCTTCCGCCGGTGATCGAGCGACAAGCTCCCGGACCCGCCACGCTCAGCCTCGGCATCCGCCTGATCCCACCGCTCCGGCGGACCTGGCTCCTGAGCGCGGACGGGCGGAACCTCATCCAGGTGCAGGAGGATCGCTTCATCTTCAACTGGAAGAAGGCCGCAGCCGGGGACGATTATCCGAGTTACGAACACGTGATCGAAGGGTTCAACCGCCACCTTGCCGGCTTTCTCGAATTCCTCGACACGGAGGAAATCGGTCCACCTTCATATCTACAGTTCGAATTGGCTTATGTGAACCATATCCACCTCGGAGAGACCCCGGATCGCTTTGCCGTCTCGCCAACCCGGATCTTCGTGGACCATGTCCGTGCGGCCTCGGTGGGCCGTTTCCTGCCCGAGCCGGAAGCCGTCAACTGGAACACGGCTTACCCCCTTCCGAACGGCGAAGGCCGACTCCACACCGCCGCCCGGTCGGTCCTATCTCCTCAGGGGACGCCTATTCTCGAGCTGGAAATGACGGCACGCGGCCTTCCGGCCGATGCATCGGACGCAACGAGACAGGCTTGGTTCGACCAAGCCCATGTTTGGATCACGCAGGGATTCGCCGACATCACTGCGTCGGATATTCAAAGATCCGTTTGGGGGAGAATCGCCTGATGGAGACCTCGATCGCGCTGACACAGCTCTCACCCGCCCCGGCCCTTGGCGACCTCGGCGATCCTTGGGCGTGGTTTCGCGTGTCTATCTGGAGGTCGGGTTCGGCTTCCGTTGCCGTTCTTCCCGGCGAGGCCGCCACGCCCGAGGCCATCAGCAGTGAACACGAGCGCAAGGCTTTGATCGAGCTCGTCCGTCACTTCGCGGTGCATGGCCTGTCCTGGACCGCAGGAGACTGCGCGAAGATTTCCCTGGCGACCGAGGCGACGGCAATACGGTTCCTCGATGCGTTGCCGGCCGCCAAGGCTCCGCCGAAGATCTCGCCCGACGGCGAGGGCGGCCTGATGCTGGTGTGGGAGGCACCGGGCGGGCCGCTTCTTGTAACCGTTGACGATCTCCGGCTGCACACCGTCATCAGCGCGACGACACCGAACGCCGAGTACCTGTCCGATAGTGCCTTCAACAGTCCTGAGATCCCGCGGCGTATTCTCGATGCGATCCCGGCACGCTGACGACCATCCGTGCCAGTACCGGCCGAACCGATCCCGGACATCGATCCGTTGCATAGGCAGGTCGATTTTCCGTCCATGTACGACGGCGCAGGGAACCTGATCTGGGACAACGTGTTCCAGTTCTCCGGCGGGAGCTACGAGTCCGTCGTGTGGGCGAAATACGCGTCGAGTGCAGACCGTGTGCACGAGCTTGGGCGCGCGCGCGAGGCGTTGAAGCGGCAGACCAAACCCGAGATGCGATATGTCGGCTTCATCTCTTCCACCGCGGGGAAGATCCGGGGTGTCCGTACGGCCGCAGGGCATAGCTTTTCCGTGTGCCACAAGCCGGACGAAGGTGCTTGGCATGCGGGCATTTGCTACCGGCCGAGCGGCGGCCGCTTCGCCCGGCTGAACAGGGGCGAAAAGAACGAACTGAAGCTGGCCTTGCGCCTCATCTTCGGTGCTCTCGTGCCCTGTTCGTCCCCATGAGCCGAGGACAAGCCGTTTTCGACCTCCGCCCCGCGCGTCTGCCGGGGTGGCCTCCGTCGGTACGATGACATACGCGCCCGAGTTCATCGACAACCGCGACGGCAACACCCTGGCGCTTGCGCTCAGCCGTGTCCTGGGCGGCGGCGGGGTCGCCGGTGTTTCGGAGGCGCCGGTCGGGCGGCCCGAAGAGATTGCCATCGCAGCCGCCTTCTTTTCGCCGGCAGGGCTGGCGAGCCTGGCACCACATCTTGATGGGCTGAGCAAGATCCGGCTGCTGTTCGGGGTGGAGGCGCCACGCGATGCGGAGATGCGCCGGCCGGAGGTCGGCGAAAGCCGGGAGCGGTTCGAGGCGCGGCTGATGCGCGAGGGGCTGAGGGAGGCCGAGGGGGCGGCGCGGGCGGCGCGGGACCGGTTTCCGTTCACGCGCGAGGGCATCGAGGGACTGCGGCGCCTGGCGGCGCGGCTCAGCGGGCAGAATGTGGAAGTGCGGCGCTACGAGCAGAGCTTCCTGCATGCCAAAGCCTACCTGTTCTGGCCCGGCGATGGCGCGGTGGGGGGGCTTGCGGGTGTCATTGCCGGCTCCTCGAACCTGACGGGCGGGGGGCTGCAACGTAATCTCGAGCTCAATCTCGGGCGTTACGATGGCCCGGTTATCGCGGCGGCGCGGCGGTGGTTCGACAGCCTCTGGGACGAGGCCGTTCCGGTTGATCTCGCGCGCCTCTACGAGGTGATTTTCGCGCCGTACAGCCCGTGGGAGATTTTCCTCCGCATTCTCTACCAGCTTTATGGCGAGGAAGTCGCTGAGCTCGAGAAAGAGGACAAAGGACTGCCGCTCACGAGCTTCCAGGCGCACGGTGTCGCGCGTGCGCTTCGGCTTTTGCGCGATGGCGGGGGTGCGATCGTTGCGGATGAGGTGGGGCTTGGTAAAACCTTCATCGCCGGGGAGACGATTCGCCTTTACCACCGGCGGCGGCAACGGGCGCTTTTGATCTGCCCGGCACAGCTCCGCGATACGACGTGGAAGAAATTCCTTGCGCGCTGGCAATTCGAGCTGGCGGTCGATTGCGTGTCGTACGAGCAGCTTGCCAACGACGCGCAGCTTGCAGGCGCAGAGCGGCTACGTGCAAGCAGGGATCACCTGCCTCGGCCAGCCGAGGAATATCAGCTCGTGGTCGTGGACGAGGCGCACAATTACCGCAATCCGGATACGCCGACGCGGGCGGCGGTGCTGCGGCGGCTGCTGTTCGGGCAGAAGCGGGATCTGCTGCTGCTGACGGCAACCCCGGTCAACAACTCGCTCTGGGACCTGTTCCATCTCATCCGGTTTTTCGTGCGGCAGGACGCGTTTCTCGCGGACCGGGGTGTGCTGTCGATCTACGAGCGGTTTCAGGAGGCAATGCGGGAGGATCCATCGAACCTGAGCCCCGATCTCCTCTACCCGATCATCGACGCGACCTGCGTCAAGCGGACGCGGCAGTTCGTCAAGAAGCATTATGCCGGCGATACCATCAAGGGCCCGGACGGACGGGAGCAGCCGATCGTGTTTCCGCAGCCGGTCGCGATGACGGTGCGGTATGCACTCGATCCCCCGATGCCTGCTCTGTTCGACGAAATCGAACGGGCGCTCGATCCCTTCGGCGGCGCGGGGGCTCTTACGTTCGCGCGCTATGCCGCGGAGCTCCATGCGAAGGCACGGGATGCATCGGACGAGGAAGCGGAGGCAAGGGCGGCGGCGACCGTCGGCCTCCTCCGGTCCGCGCTGCTGAAACGCTTCGAGTCCTCGAGCTTCGCGTTCCGGCGTACGCTCGAACAACTGATCCGCGGCCATCAGTTTTTTCTCGAAGCGCTCGACCGCGGATTTGTCGTCTCGACCCGGTTCCTCGAGGAGATCGATGGCGACGACGAGGCGGCGCTCGAGGATCTGCTTCGGGAGAGCCGGCATACCTTGCCTGCCGACCTGTTCGATCGGGTGACGTTGCGCCAGGCAGTGAAAGCTGACCTCGCGATCCTGGAAGGGCTCCACGCGGGCACGGCCAAGATCCAGCCGGAGAATGCACCGAAGCTCCGCGCGCTCACGGGCGAGCTTGTGAAGATCGCCGCGCAGGCGGCGGCGGAAGCCACGGATGCCGACGACGAGAGGCAAAGGCACAAGGTTCTCGTCTATTCGTTCTTTGCGGACACGGTCGAGTACGTGCGGGACTATCTGCGTCACGAGGTCGAGAGGAATCCGCGGCTGCGCGCTTACCAAGGCCGCCTTGTTGCGGTGACCGGCGGCGACGATCTCGGGGAAGGGTCGCGGCAGGAGGCGATTTCGGGTTTCGCGCCGATTTCGAGCGAGGCGACGAATCCTGTCGATCGTTACGACCTGATGATCACGACCGACGTGCTGGCCGAGGGCGTCAACCTTCAGCAGTGCCGCCACATCATCAATTTCGACGTGCCCTGGAATCCGATGCGGCTCGTGCAGCGGCATGGGCGGATCGACCGGATCGGCAGCCCACACAGGCGCGTCTTCCTGAGGACGATCTTTCCTGCCGAGCGGCTCGATCAATTGTTGAATCTCGAGCAGAGAATTATGGCGAAGATCGCGATGGCGGCGGCCTCGATCGGGGTTGCCTCGCCCGTGCAGGGAGCGGCGCACGGGGAGCAGGTGTTCACGGAGACACGTGAAGAGATCGAGCGGCTGCTGCGTGAAGACAACAGCCTTTACGAGCGGGGCGGAACCGCCGGCGCGGCCCAGACCGGGGAAGAGTACCGGCAGACGTTGCGCCAGGCGCTGGCCACGAACCGGGCGGGCATTGTCGATCTTCCCTGGAAGGCCGGCTCGGGGATGACGAAGGGGAAGCATCGCGGCGTGCTGTTCTGCGCGACGGTGGGGGGACGGACGTATCTGCGTTTCGCGGAGGCGGACGAAGCCTGGCGGCCGGTCAGGAGCGAGGCGCCCATGGCGCACGAGATCGGAGCCTGCCTCCGCCTTGCGGAATGCGAGCCGGCGACGCCCAGGGTGATGCCGAGGGAACTCGAAGACGGCCGGATTTTCGAGCTGTGGGAGGCCGCGCAGCGCGACATCTGGACGGCGTGGACGGTGGAGACGGATCCGGCCAACCTGCAACCGAAGGTACGGCCGCTCAATCGGCGAGTGGCCGCGTTCATTCGCGGGAATATGCCGCCGGAGGCGGAGGCTGACCGGGTCCGCCGCGCGCTCGACATTCTCGAGGCGCCGTGGCCGCGGCGCGAGGAGACGATGCTGCGCGAGTGGTTCGAGGGCGGGGAAGGGGGGGCGCGCGTTGGTGCCGCTCAATCGGCCTGTCTCATCGAGCAGATTCTCGGGACGGGGCTCGAGCCTTTCCGGGAGCCGCCGACGCTGCCGCCGATCCGGCTCGAAGAGATCGAGCTGATCTGCTGGCTCGCGATCGTGCCGGCGGAGGGCGAGGCGTAGCCGGCACGGTGCACAGAGCGCTCGGGTCTCGCGGTTTCTTCGAGCCCGCGATGCACGCCCTCCGACGATTCGGAGCCCGGCTGGCCGGGCTGGCGCCGAGCGGGATTCCGAGCCGGCCAGCCGGTCAGCCGCCGGCGAGTTCGGCCGGGGAAAAATCGTCTTCGCGGTATTCGCCCGGAGAACGCCCGCCGGGGGCGCGTGCCTCCTCGGATTTTCTGAGCTCGACACGGCGGATCTTGCCGGAGATCGTCTTCGGCAGTTCGGCGAACTCCAGGCGGCGGATGCGCTTGTAAGGGGCGGCGCGTCTCAGCACGTGGCGGAAGATGGAAAGCGCCGTTGCGCGATTCGCAGGCCAGTCAGAGGCCAGCGTGACATAGGCCTTCGGAACGGCGGTGCGAACCGGATCGGGAGCCGGCACGACCGCCGCCTCGGCGACCGCCGCATGCTCGATCAGCAGGCTCTCCAGCTCGAACGGGCTGATGCGATAATCGGAGGCCTTGAAGATGTCGTCGGCGCGGCCGACGTAGGTGAGATAGCCATCATCATCGCGCGACGCCACATCGCCGGTGCGATAGACATCGCCGCCGAGCGGTACATCCTTCCCGTCGTCGCCCCGGTAGCCCTGCATCAGCCCGGCAGGTTTCGGGTCGAGAACGATGCAGATTTCGCCTTCCCCGGCTTCCTCTCCGTTCGGTTCGAGGAGGCGGAGCCGATATCCCGGCATCGGCCGGCCCATCGAGCCGAGCTTGATCTTCTGCCCCGGCGGATTGCCGATCAGCGCGGTGGTTTCGGTCTGGCCGTAAAAATCGCGGATCGTGAGACCCCAGGCGGCCTCGACCCGATCGATGACCTCCGGATTGAGCGGCTCGCCGGCGGAGGCGAGTTCGCGGAGATCCGTCTTCCAGCCTTTCAGGTCCTCCTGCACCAGCATGCGCCAGATCGTCGGCGGCGCGCAGAGCGAGGTGACATGATGTTCGGCAATCGCGTCGAGCAGGCCGCGCGCATTGAAGCGCGGCTGGTTGACGATGAAGATCGTTGCCTCGGCGATCCAGGGCGCGAAGAAGCAACTCCAGGCATGCTTGGCCCAGCCCGGCGAGGAGACGTTGAGATGCAGATCGCCGGGCCTCAGGCCAAGCCCGTACAGAGTGGAGAGATGGCCGAGCGGATAGCTCCGGTGGCTGTGCAGCACCAGCTTGGGCTTCGCCGTGGTTCCTGAAGTGAAATAGAGAAGCATGGGATCATCCGCCGAGGTCGGCCCGTCGGGCGCGAATTCCGCAGGCGCCTGCAGAAGATCCTCGTAGCGATGCCACCCGGCGATGGCTTCGCCAACCGCGATCCGTGTTGCGTCCGGCGCCAGACCGGCAAATTTGCCGGCCTCGCCGGAAGCGGCCACGACATGGCGAACGCCGCCCCGCTCGAAGCGGTCGGCAAGATCGCCCGGCGTGAGCAGGGTCGTTGCGGGAATGACCACGGCGCCGAGCTTCATCGCCGCCAGCACCGTTTCCCACAAGGCCGCGACGTTGCCGAGCATGAGCAGGATCGGATCGCGCCGCCGGACCCCGAGCGCGCGAAGGCCGTTGGCGAGACGGCTGGATCGCTCGGAGAGAGCGGCGAAACTGAACGTCTGCACGCCGGAGCCGACGATCCTGAGGGCCGGGCGATGCGCACTCTCGCCCGCCGCAAGGCCGGCATCGAACCAATCGAGCGCCCAGTTGAAGCGCTCGAGCGCCGGCCAACGGAACTCGCGCCACGCCCGCTCGTAGTCGGTGCGCGCCGCCAGCAGCAGATCCCGCGCCGCCTTATAGCTCCCGGCCGCCATTTGCCCCTCCGCCTGCTTCTGCCCGGCAGTGCAGTGGACGTTAGCGCATCCGGCGGCCCGGGGTCAGGAGGCTGGGTTCGGCAAACCGGGAGGTGGCGCACCATCTCGCCCCACGCGGGCAGGTGGTCTATACGGTAGCCATGGAGGGTGAAAAACTCGGCAAGTACGAGATCCGGCGGACCCTTGGCCGCGGCGCGATGGGGGTCGTTTACGAAGGCTGGGACCCGGTGATCGCGCGGAAAGTGGCGATCAAGACGGTGGCCCGGGCCAGCGAGGAGGATGCCGAAGCCCGCGAGGGCCTGGCGCGCTTCCAGCGCGAGGCGCAGGCGGCCGGGCGGCTTCAGCATCCGAACATCGTCGGCGTATTCGACTACGGCGAGACGGAGACCCTTGCCTACATCGTCATGGAGTTCGTGGACGGCGAGTCGCTCAAGACCGTGCTCGACCGTGGCGAACGGTTCCCGTTGGCGGAGACCGTGCGCATCCTGGAGGAACTGCTGAACGGCCTCGGTTTCAGCCATGAACGCGGGGTGGTGCACCGCGACATCAAGCCCGCGAACATCATCATGACCCACGCCGGCGGCGTGAAGATTGCCGATTTCGGCATCGCCCGGATCGAAAGCAGCAGCATGACGCAGGCCGGCACGGTGCTCGGCACGCCTGCCTACATGTCCCCGGAGCAGTTCAAGGGCGAGCCCGTCGACGCCCGCACCGACATCTACTCGGCGGGAGTCGTGCTGTACCAGCTTCTCACCGGGGAAAAGCCGTTCGAAGGCAGCGTCAGCGCGATCATGCACAAGGTGCTGACGACTACGCCGCCCAAGCCTTCCGACCTGGCCGTGACCGCACCGCCGCCCTTCGATGCCGTGGTGGCGAAGGCGATGGCCAGGCGGCCGGAAGAGCGTTTCGCCTCCGCTTCCGCCTTCGCGGAGGCCACACGGAGCGCGTTTGCGGGCGGCAAGGAGGCCGTGCCGGCTGCCGCCGAGGAGGAGGGGACGGTCATCTCCTCTGCAACGACGGCAACAACAACGGCCCGCGCGGAGCGTGCTGCACCGCCCGCGGCGGCGCTCTCTTCCGTGACGGCGCAACGGAGCCGGCTTCCGGTGTGGATCGGGGCCGCGGTCGCCATCATCGTCGTGATCGGCGGCGGCCTCTGGTTCTTTGCGTCCGGGCCCACGCCGAAGCCGGCGGTGGTTGCCGCCACCACGACGACACCGGCCACGACGACACCGGCCACAACGACACCGGCCACAACGACACCGGCCACGCGGGCCAGCCCGGCGCCGACGACGGGCGAGCCTCCGCATCCGGCGCCGGCACGGATCAACACGGCAGAGGCGCCCGCCCATCCTTCGGCGGAAAGCCCGGCACCCATCCGGACCAGCGCCGGCAGTCCATCTTCCAATCCGCCGCCCGCGACCGCGGCAGCCCCGACCACGACAGCCGCGGCGCCCGCGAGCACGACACCCGCGACGGCTGCACAGCCGGCGAAAACGCCCGGCACGACGGTTGCCATGACGTCGCCCGCCTCTCCGGCGCCTGCCGCCGCGGAACCATCGGCAGCCAGTCCGGCACCGGCCCCGAAGCCTGCATCACCGACGCCCGTGCCGCAGCCTCTTTCGACGGCGACCGCGACCCACCCGGCAACGCCGGCCGCTCCGCCGCCGCCCGCTCCCTCTTCTTCTGCGGCTCAGCCGGCGAGCCCGCCGGTGCCTCT
>JASHOF010000167.1 GCA_030041255.1 Acetobacteraceae bacterium | reverse complement strand
GCCGCAACACATCGCGCAAAATCGAGGTCTCGGCCTGGGGAATGTCGACCGGCTGCTGCTTCTGGTAGATGCAGGCCTGCATGCAATCGTTGCAGATGCGATGGCCAGTCGCGGCCAGCATCGGATTGTCGACGATGATGGTAGCAAACGCGCCCAGGAGGCAGCCTTCTGCGCGCAGCTCGTGCATTTCGCTGATCCGCTCCTCGAGCGGGCAGCCGGCCAGGGTGACGCCGAACGCGGATTTCTGGAATCCGCCGGCCTTGCGATCCGGAAGGCCCTTGCTGCAACTGTCCTTGCCCTGGTGATGACACCAGATGCAGTAGTGCATCTCCGCCAGCGCCTCGGCGCTCGGCATGCCGGGATCGGTGAGCGAGAACCCTTCCCGCTCACGACTGAGCGAATCGGGCAGGCGGAGCATCGTCACGCCGTCGCGCTCGATCGTCTCGAGCGGCAGGAGATGCATGGGATCGACGCGCTCCGGCACGCGGAACAGGATGCTTCCATGATGCGCCGCCTGCCCTTCTTCGGTCAGGCTCGCCCAGGCGGCATAACGTTGCGCGAGATCGAGCTTCTCTGCCGCACCGGCTTTTTCCCAGCGCGCGACGGCGGCAGCAAAGGCCCCTTCACTGAAATTCTCTCCCATCGACCCTTCGAGTTGGCGGCGCAGTGCTGCGCCATCGAAGGCCGATGGCCCAGGGTATTTGCGGACTGCCTGGCGCTGCACGAACAGCCTTCGGCACGCATGCACCGGATCGAGCGCGTGCGTCGCCGAGGCAACCTCCGCCAGCTCAGCTTCGATGCCGAACAGGGAAGCGAGAAATGCCTCGAGATGCGGGCCGAGCCCGGTCAGAAGCGCGCTCTCCTCCTTCGCGGCAAGCATTTCCGGCGCCGCCCGCGCCTTGAGCAGCACCGCGTGCAGCTCAGGCGCTTCGGCGGCGAGGGCAACCAGGAATTGCCGATCGAGGCGCACCAGCCCGTCGGCTTGCGCCAGATCGGCGAACCGAAAACCAAAGCCCAGGGGGAAAGCGTCCATACCTGCCATTATGCCAGCAGATGATGCGGAACAGCCGCGTCGCCCATGCGCATACGACAATGCTGCGCCGCAGTCGCCTCTATTTGCGATTGCGCAAAAAGCGGCAGGCAAACCGCACGAGGCGCGGCACGGTGGTCGGGCGAAGGAGACGCGGATCGTATCCCTGCATCCGCCGGTCGTTCTCGGCGAGGCAGATTTCCAGCAATGCTTTCGTGTTGATGTCCTTGCCCAGGCTGTCGGCCCCGGTCAGCGTGAAGTTGGCATCCTGTTGCGATCCGGCCGCGCCGGAACTCACGTCCCTGGCGATGTTCAGCCGCTCCCCGACCAGGAGCGCCCATACGCCGAGCGTGCGGAAGAAGAACCAGGGCCGGCGCCAGAGCGGCATGGTCCGCTTGTGCCAGCTCAGCCAGTTCACGAAGAAAAGGATGTGCCGGGCCTCCTCCTGGATCACCGGCTCGAAGGTCTCCACCAGTTCGGGAGGGAAGAAGCCGGAACGCCGCGCGACTTCGAACAGGCCGAATGCGAAGAAACTGTCGATGCACTCTCCGTAGGCGGTGACGAGGTAGGACCATTCCGGGTCCTTCGGCTCCACATAGTCGGGCTCGGGCTCGAGCTTGATGCCGTAGAAGGAGACCAGCCGTGCCAGCACCTCCTTGTGCCGGCCTTCCTCCCAGCCATTCAGCTCGAGCGCCTGACGGACCAGCGGATCCGCGACCGTACGGGCGTAGCTCAGCATACGCAGCCGCGCCCGCCCCTCGGTCTGCACGGCGATATCCCAGATCGGCAGGCTGGTCAGCCTGGCTCTGGCTTGCGGGTCCAACACCGGCCAGGCGATGACGGCCGGCTTGTACGGGTTGAAGGTTTCGAGCAGCATCCGGCTGAACATCGCCTTGTGGGCGTCGTCCCCCGGGCGCAGCGGGCCGCGATCGCCGAACGTCCAGAAGCGTGCGCCCCGGTCCGCTGCGGTGACGGCTGCGCTCTCCATTGGCACTCCTCGCGGTTCGGACCGCCAGCTTTCCTGGAAGACCGCCACAACTCTCTGCCCTGGTCGTCCGATTCGCCCGGCCAGCAGCGCCTGCCCTGGCAATCACCCCTGGCGGTCACTCTGGGCCGCGGGTCGGACCCCGGGGTGCTCCTATATCAGGGGCCGGAAGCGGAGTCCCGGGGTTCCCGGAAATCAGGGTCCGCCGGCGGCAATCTGTCCAGTGGAGCGGCCCGGGACGCCGCCCAGGCCGGCCAGGCATTCACCTGTCGAGCTCGGCGCGCCCGCCGGCAGGACATCCGCAACCGAGACGCGCTGCAATCCGGTTCCCGGATCAGGATAGAGAATGAGATCAACCGTGCAGCTCGCGGATCGGTACAGCCATACCTCGGCCGGGCCGTCGCGGCGGAGCAGCAAGGGCGGACCGAATTGCGCCCGCAAGGCCGCCGAACTCTCACCGACCAGACCTGCCGCGCCACCACCCGGAGGGGCAGGCAGTGTGGACGGGGCACCTGCCGGCGCTGTGCATCCGGCAACCACAGCCGCCGCCAGCAGGCTCCATCCTGCGGCGCAACCCCGGTTCCGTGGCCCCCCGGCTTCACCGGGAAAGCTCAGCGACATGGAGCGTCCGCCACTGTGCGCTGCAAGCCCGCGCGTCCGGCCGCAGGTCGCAACGTGGCCCGCCGCTCGGCGCCGAGATGCCTAGGCGGCGGGCTCGGCTGCCGCCTTGCCGACCTCGGTGCGCGGGACCTCGCGCGGGCCCGCCCTTACCTCGCCGCCTTGCTCGGTCAACATTTCCATCCGGCCGGTGATATGCCCGCCATCCTCGACCTGCAGGCGACGGCAACGGGCGGTGCCGAGCACCCTGCCGCTGGCGCGCACCACCATGCTGCCACGGGCGGTGAGCGTGCCGTCTATGGTGCCGGCGATCTCGGCTTCCTCCACTTCGACTTCGCCCTTGAATACGCCACCGGGGGCAATCGAAAGCTCGGTTGCGTGGATCATGGTCGCCTCGACCGTGCCCTCGACCACCAGGCGTTCCGCGTCCTGCACGGTTCCCTGCACGCTGATCCCGTGCCCGACGACCAGCGTGCGCCTCTCCGCCGCATCGCGTGCCGGCCCACGGCCAAGCCCGATCGGGCGGGGTTGCGGCGCTCCGCCGGGGGCGGGAGAGGAAGCAAACGGCGTTCTGCCCATGGTCGGAGCCTCCTTGAGTGATGCGGGTCGGAAAGGCGGCACACCGAGGCCGCTGTCGGCCGGGGTAGCCTCGGGCGCCGGCGAGTCACGCACCTGAGTTGCGGTACCTGGTGCCGATCCGGACGGCGGCGCGTCTTCGTCTGGCCGGCGGCGCTTGAACACGGACATGGCGTCCCTCATCGATGCAGGGGGATGCGCGCCGGCCTATCACAGCCGCGTGTCCCGGAACAACCCGCCGCGAGAAGTTTTCCCCCGGAAAGAATGACGGGCGGCGAGCGCTTTCATCGCCTCCTGCGCGATGCTAGAGCATGTTCAGTCTGACTGAACGCGCTCTCTACCTTGCTGGCCGAGCGGATTCATGTGCCGGCCTGGAATCGCTCCGCGATTCCAGGCCGGCACGATCCGCTAAGCGGCGGCACGCCTGCTCCATCGCCGCCACCCTTCGCACCTGGAAACCCTTGCCAATCTCTGCCATGACCGCACTTCGCTTCGACATCCTCGGCATCGGCAACGCGATCGTCGATCAGCTCGCGGAGGTGCCGGAGTCGTTTCTTTCACGGCACGATATACACAAGGGCGCGATGCGGCTCTGCGATGCCGCGACCGCCGAGCACCTCGCCGGCGCGTTGCCCAACCCGCGCGAAACGAGCGGCGGGTCGGTCGCCAACACGTGTGCGACCGCAGCCGCTCTCGGCAGCCGGGTCGCCTTCCTCGGCAAGGTGGCCGAAGACCGACTCGGGCGGCGCTTCCGGGACGACATCCTGTCAACGGGCGTCCACTTCCCGACCCCGCCGCTCACGAACGGCACCCCGACCGCCACCTGTATCGTCGCGGTCACCCCTGACGGCCAGCGCACGATGAGCACTTTTCTCGGCGCCTCGGTCGAATTCGCGCCGGAAGATATCGATGCGACCCTGATCGGCGAATCGGGCATCATCTACCTGGAGGGCTACCTGTTCGATCCGCCGGCCGCCCAGGCCGCCTTCCGCCGCGCCGCCAGGCTTGCCCGGCAAGCCGGGCGCAAGATTGCGCTCTCGCTCTCGGATCCCCTCTGCGTTGATCGGCACCGTGCACTCTTCCGCGCCTTCGTCCGCGACTCGGTCGATCTCCTGTTCGCCAACGAGGCGGAGATTTGCAGCCTTTACGAAGAGAATGAATTCGAGGCCGCGGCAGAGCGCGCCCGGGCGGAGGTTCCGCTCGCCGCGCTGACGCGGAGCGAGGCCGGGAGCATTCTCATCTCCGGCGGAGAGACGATCCCGATCGCCGCCTGCCCGACGCGCCTGGTGGACAGCACCGGCGCCGGCGACGCCTATGCGGCCGGCTTCCTGCACGCCTACATGGGAGGGCGCGATCTCGCGCTCGCGGGCCGGCTCGGCAGCCTTGCGGCGGCGGAGGCGATTGCACATCTCGGGGCAAGGCCCGGCGCGGGCCTCGGCGCCCGTGCCGCTGTCTTGCTTGGCTGAATTGCCCTGCCCATGGATCTCCGCAACATCGCCATCATCGCCCATGTCGATCATGGCAAAACGACCCTTGTCGACCAGTTCCTGCGCCAATCCGGGACCTTCCGCCCCAACCAGGCTCTGCCGGAACGGGCGCTGGATTCCGGCGAGCTCGAGCGCGAGCGCGGCATCACGATCCTTGCGAAATGCACCGCACTGTCCTGGCAGGGCACCCGGATCAACATCGTCGACACCCCGGGCCACGCGGATTTCGGCGCCGAGGTCGAACGCATTCTCGGCATGGTCGATGGTGCGTTGCTGCTGGTGGATGCCGCGGAGGGCGTGCTGCCGCAGACCAAGTTCGTGCTCGGCAAGGCGCTGGCCCGTGCGCTTCGCCCGATCGTGGTTCTGAACAAGCTCGATCGCCCCGACCAGCGCGCCGAGGCGGTCGCAAACGAGGTCTTCGACCTCTTTGCCGCGCTCGGCGCGAGCGAATCGCAGCTCGATTTTCCCCTCCTCTACGCTTCCGGCCGACAGGGCTGGGCCGATCGCAGTGCGGACGGGCCACGGCGCGATCTTTCGGCACTTTTTTCGTTGATCGTCGCCCACGTGCCGCCACCCGCGCGGCGGGCCGGGGAACCGTTCGCCATGCTGGCGAGCATCCTCGAATACGACCCCTTCCTCGGCCGCGTCCTCACCGGCCGGATCGAGGCCGGCCGGGCGCGGCGGAACATGGCCCTCAAAGTGCTGCGGCCGGGTTCGGACCAGCCGGTCGAAGAGGGCCGGCTGACCCGCCTCCTTTCCTTCCGCGGCCTCGAGCGCATCCCGGTGGAGGAGGCCGAGGCCGGGGACATCATCGCGCTGGCCGGCCTCGCCGAGGCGACAGTGGCGGACACCATTGCGGCTGTCGAGCGCGCGACGGCGCTGCCGGCCATTCCGGTCGATCCACCGACCCTGGCGATGACCTTCCGCATCAATGACGGCCCTCTCAGCGGACGCGAGGGCAGAAAGGTCACCTCGCGGCAGATCCGCGAACGCCTCTTCCGGGAGGCCGAAGGCAACATCGCGATCCGCGTGCGCGACTCGGAAGAGACGGAAGCCTTCGAGGTCGCCGGCCGGGGCGAATTGCAGCTTGGCGTGCTGATCGAGACCATGCGCCGGGAGGGCTTCGAGCTGACGATCGGCCGCCCGCGCGTGCTGACCCGGCACAACCCGGAGACGGGCGCGCTGGAAGAGCCGATGGAAGAGGTGCTGGCCGACGTGGACGAGCCTTATGCGGGTGCAGTGGTCGAAAAACTCTCCCGCCGCCGCGGCGAGCTTGCCGAGATGCGCCCCCTGCCCGGCGGCCGCCTTCGGCTGGTCTTCCGAATCCCGAGCCGCGGCCTGATCGGCTATCACGGCACGTTCCTCACCGATACCCGCGGCAGCGGCGTCATGAACCGGAGCTTCGCCGGCTACGGGCCCTGGAAGGGGCCGATACCGGGGCGCATCAACGGCACCTTGATCGCGACCGCGGAAGGTGCTGCAGTGCAGTATGCGCTGTTTTCCCTCCAGGACCGCGGCAGCCTCTTCATCGGGCCGGGCGAGCGTGTCTATCCTGGCATGATCGTCGGCGAGCACAGCCGTGAGAACGATCTCGAGGTCAATCCGCTACGCGAAAAGAAGCTCACCAATATCCGCGCCGCCGGCAAGGACGAGGCGCTGCTGCTCACCCCGCCGCGGCGGCTCTCGCTCGAGCAGGCGATCGCCTACATCGGCGACGACGAACTGGTGGAGGTGACGCCGGGCGCGATTCGTCTCAGGAAGCGCGAACTCGACCCGCATGCGCGCAAGCGAGCCGGCCGGGCGGCTTGACCCCGCTTCCGCCTCCCCGATCCGCCGGGCCGGCCGCAAAAAGCCCGGCAGTAGCAAAAAACTTTGCATTCAGGCACGATCCGGTGCCACGAATCGATACGGCACCGCTGATTTTCATGATAGCGTCACCTTCACCATCGACCAGGGAGAGAACCATGCCGAAAGCCGCCCCGCCAGCTCCGGCCGCCGCCAAGAAGCCGGGCAAGACTGCCGCGCCGGTCACCGTGACCATGAAACAGATGGCCGCCGAGCTGGCGGAGAAGCACGATCTCGCGAAAAAGGACGCCGAGGCGATCCTGGCCGACCTCGTCACGGTCACCACCCGCCATCTCAAGAAAGGCGCCCGTCTGCGCTTGGCCGGCCTCGGCATATTGCAGGTTCGCCACCGCGCCGCCCGCATGGGGCGCAACCCCGCGACCGGCGAGCCCATCAAGATCAAGGCCAGCAGGAAGATCGCCTTCCGGCCCGCCAAGGAACTCAAGGAAGCGATCTAGCTTCTATCCCGCGCGGCTCCGTCGGCCAACGCGAGGACCCGCTCCCGTTTCTTCGAATGTCACGGCAACGAGCCGGGCCCCTTCGTACCCGGCTTGGCGGGCGCTGTTGCGGGGCTGAGAACGCGGACGCAATCTTCTCGGATCGAAGAAGCGGTCGACGGGCGGTGACCCGTCGAGAGGGGTCGGAGCGATGGACGAGATTCCCCCCGAGGGCGGCGCCTGGCGGATCGAGGAGGATGCGCTCGGCGAGGTCCGGGTGCCGGCCGCCCACCTGTGGGGCGCCCAGACCGAACGCTCGCGCCAGAACTTCCTGATCGGGGTCGAACGCTTTGGCGGGACACGCCCGGTCATCAGGGCGTTTGGCCTTCTCAAGAAGGCGGCAGCGCTTGCCAATCTCGAGCTCGGTGAGCTTCCGGCCAAGAAGGTCGATCTCATCGTCCGCGCCGCGGAGGAGGTGATCGCGGGACAGCTCGATTCCGAGTTCCCGCTCGTTGTCTTCCAGACCGGCTCCGGCACCCAGAGCAACATGAACGCGAACGAGGTGATCGCCAACCGGGCGATCCAGCTCGCCGGCGGCATGCCCGGCTCCAGGAAGCCGATCCACCCGAACGACGATGTCAATCACGGACAGTCCTCGAATGATACCTTTCCCACCGTCATGCACATCGCCGCGGTCAGCGAGATCGCGGACAGGCTGCTGCCGGCAGTCCGCCAGCTCCGCGACACGCTCGCCGCCAAGGAGAGAGCCTATCAGCACATCGTCATGGTCGGCCGCACCCACCTCCAGGATGCAACGCCGCTCACGCTCGGCCAGCTCTTCTCGAGCTGGGTCGCCCAGCTCGACGATGCCATCGCCACGATCGAGCGCGCGCTCCCGGGCCTCCTCGAACTGGCGATCGGCGGCACGGCAGTCGGCACCGGGCTCAATGCCCATCCCCGCTTCGGCGAGACCGTCGCCCGCAAGCTCGCCGCTGAGACCGGCAAGCCCTTCGTCTCGGCGCCGAACAAGTTCGCCGCTCTCGCCGCGCACGATGCCATGGTCAATGCGAGTGCCGCCATGCGAACGCTGGCTGGGGCGCTGATGAAGATCGCCAACGACGTCCGCTGGTATGCCTCCGGTCCGCGCGCGGGCCTGGGCGAACTCCTGATCCCGGAGAACGAGCCGGGCTCCTCCATCATGCCCGGAAAGATCAATCCCACGCAGTGCGAAGCAGTGACGATGGTCGCCGTCCAGGTTTTCGGCAACGACCATGCCGTTGCCTTTGCAGGCTCGCAGGGCAATTTCCAGCTCAATGTCTTCAAGCCGGTGATATTGCACAATGTCATCGAGTCCGCCGGCCTGCTCGCCGATGCCTGCCTTTCCTTCGACAGGCACTGCGCGCAGGGGATTGCGCCGAACGAAAAGCGGATCAAGGAACATCTCGACAATTCCCTGATGCTGGTCACCGCGCTCAATCCGCACATCGGCTACGAGAAGGCTGCGAAAATCTCGCTCACAGCCTATCGCGAGGGCACGAGCCTGCGCGCGGCGGCGCTCAAGCTCGGCTTCGTCACCGCCGAAGAGTTCGATGCCTGGGTCCGTCCGGAAGACATGACGCACCCGCTTGCCAAGGCGTGAAGAACGCGTGCCATCCGGCGGCGCGGCAGCGCCGGCCCGGCGCCCCTTCCACAAACCCACCCACGCCGGCCCCGGAACTGACTTCCCGGAACATGATGCCGGCGATATAGTATCGTTAAGGGTGCCGGCCGGCCGCCGCGCCCGGAACCCCGCCCGTGCCGCAACCCGACCCTCCAGAGGCGCCATCAAGCGCCAAGAGCGCGATCCCGAAGCACGTGACAGCGGCGTACCTGACGGCGCTGACCTTGATCGCGTTCCTGGCATGCGCCGCCTACTACCTGCTCGACACGGTCATCGTCGACCAGCTCGATGCGGCCAGGATCATCGGCGTGGTCGGCCATCAGATCATGCTCTCGAAGCGGATCGGGTTGCTCGCGACCGATCTCAAGGCTGGCACCGTGACCGCGCGGGCGCCCCTGCTGGCAGCCCTCAGCGACATGCAAACCACCGAGGATACCCTGGCGACACGCCGTGATCCTCTGTTCGGCCGCACCCTGTCGCCGGCGGGGCAGCAGTTCTTTTTCCGCGGACCGGACCCGCTCGACGATGCCCTGCGAGCCTTCATCAGCACTGCGCGGCGCTTCGCCGATCCGGCCGCGCACGGCTCAAATCACGCCTATCGCTGGCTCGAGTCCAACGCCCGCGACAGGCTGCAGCCGCGACTCATCGCCTCGCTCGCGAATTTCGAACACAAGACCCACCAGCATGTCGAGCGACTCCGCATTGCCCAGCAGGTTGTGCTGGCCATGCTGCTGGTCGCGCTGGTGCTCCAGGCGATGTTCATCTTCCGCCCGCTGGTGGTCCAGACCCGGCATTACGCTGCCCACCTCTACAGGCTTGCGACCAGCGACGATCTGACCGGGCTTTCCAGCCGGCGACACTTCATGGAGATAGCCGAGCGCGATCTCAGGCTGGCGCGACGTTCCGGGAAACAGATCGCGGCGATCCTCCTCGATCTCGATCATTTCAAGGAGATCAATGATGCGCATGGCCATGCCGCCGGCGACGCCGTGTTGCGCCGGTTCGCTGAGATCTCCACCGGCCTGTTGCGTCAGAGCGATCTGATCGGCCGGACCGGCGGCGAAGAATTCGCCATCCTGCTTCCCGACACCGATCTCGAGGGAGCGACGACGGTAGCCGAAAAGCTGCGCCGCGCCGTCGCCGAGAATCGCGGCGGCAACCTGCCGCCGGTCACTGTCAGTGTCGGGGTTGCCGCCCTGCGAGCGGACGAGCACAGCGTCGACGACCTGCTCCGCCGCGCCGACAAGGCACTCTATCAGGCCAAGTCCGCGGGCCGAAATCGCGTCGCGCCCTCACCGGAACGCGCGAGTGGGGCGCCCCTGGCGCATCATGGTGCTGAGCCCTCGTCCGTCCCGGCTCAGGTTCCGGCAAGCATCGTGCAGCCCGAGGGAGGGGGGTAGGAAGTCGGCTGCAGTCCTGCGCAAAGCCAGCGCACCAGCGTAGTGATGTCATACACCGGCAGCCCGACCGCCTCGGCCAGTGCCGCGGCATAGGGCGGCATGTTGGTGCATTCGAGCACGATCGCGCCAACCTCCGGATGGCGCCGCACGAGATCACGCCCGGCCTCCAGCACGTCGTGCGCGGCGCGGGCCACGTCGAGATCGACCTTCTCGCCTGTGATCAGAACGCGAAAAAACTCGACGCCGTTCTCTGTCCCCGCGAACGGCGTATCCTCGGGTGCGCCGACGGCACGGAAATGCGCCGGCGTGAGCGAGGCAGCGGAAACCGTGACCACGCCGACGCGCCGGCCAGGTGGTAGCGTCGCCTGGACGGAGGGAATCTGCATCAGGGAGCTGGTGGCCACTGGCACGCCGACATGGGCGGCGATTTCGCGCTGGAAGAGTGAGAGAAAGCCGCAGCTTGTCGTGATCGCGCCGGCACCGAGCCGAACCAGTTCTTCCGCCGCCTCGAGGAAAAGAGGCAGGAGGCCTTCGGCCGCACGCAGTACCACCCGTTCAGGGCTGGCACCCTTGACCACGCGATAAAGCACCGGAAATGGCCAGGTCTCGGCATTCCCGATATCGCCGGGAATGCGGGCAAAACGTGTTTCCAGCATCAACACGCCAAGGGACGCGCCGAACACGGACCTTCCGCCGCGCGCGATCGTCCGGCCAGCTTGTACCGCCTGCGTGTCCATCGTCATCCCCTCCCCTGATTGCCCGAACGGCCCCTGCCTGTAATGTTAGCCGCGGCGAAGTTCGAAGGAAACGCCATGGCAGAGAGAGTGTTCACGCGCGAAGATCTGGAGCGGCTGAAACAGTGGGACACGCCGACCATCTGCAATGGGCTCGAAATCGTCGTTCCCGAGCGGCGCGCCATCGGGTTCACCGTCGAGCCGATGGTAGCGGCCGACCGCGAGCTGCCGCCGATCGTGGGCCTCGCGCGCGTCGGCACGCTGCGTGCCAAGGAGCCTCCGAGAGGCGCCGTGGCGAGCCGCCTCGAATGGTACGATTATGTGGCCGCGGCGGACCTTCCGACCGTCATCGTGCTCCAGGACCTCGATGACCGACCGGGCTACGGCGCGTTCTGGGGCGAGGTCCATTCGCGCGTACATAAGGCGCTCGGCGCACGCGGTTGCGTCACCAACGGCTCCTTCCGTGACTGCGACGCCCTGGCGCCGGGCTTCCAGATCGTCGGCGGCCGGATCGGGCCGAGCCACGCGCATGTGCATGTCGTGGATTTCGGCAGGCCCGTGAACATCTTCGGCATGCTGGCCGCGCATGACGACGTGATCCACGCCGATTCCCATGGCGCGGTCGTGGTGCCGGCAGAGGCCGTGAAAAAGCTGCCGGAGGCGATCGCGCTTGTGGCGCGGCGTGAAAAGGTGATCATGGATGTCTGCGCCGCACCCGACTTCACGGTGGCAAAGCTCAAGGAAGCGGTGCGAAAGGCAGGGGAGATCCACTGATGTCCACGCTGAACCGGCGTTATCCGGATGCGTCCGTCGAGGTTCTCGATGAATCCTTCACGAAATATCGCCTGCCGCTGGCCTCGGTCGAACACCTCGCCGATGGCTGCCGCTGGTCGGAGGGCCCGGCCTGGTTCGGCGACGGGCGCTTTCTCCTGTGGAGCGACCTTCCGAACAACCGGATCATGAAATGGGAGGAGGAGACGGGGGCGGTCAGCGTGTTCCGCAAGCCATCACACAATGCCAACGGCAATACGCGCGACCGGCAGGGCCGGCTGGTCACCTGCGAGCACGACGCCCGTCGCGTCACCCGCACCGAGCACGATGGCGCGATCACGGTGCTGATGGATCGTTTCGAGGGCAAGCCGCTCAATTCGCCGAACGACGTCGTCGTCAAATCCGATGGCTCCGTCTGGTTCACCGACCCGCAATTCGGCATCCTCGGCTATTACGAGGGGCATCGCGCGACGCCCGAATTGCCGACCAACGTCTATCGGTTCGACCCGGCAACGCGCCAGGCAAGCGTGGTCGCCGGCGACGTGATCGCGCCGAACGGGCTCTCTTTCTCGCCCGATGAGGCGCTGCTCTATGTCGTCGAATCGCGTTCGACGCCGCGGCATATCCTTGCCTTCGACGTCGCCGCCAACGGGACGGCGCTTCAGAACAAGCGCATCCTGATCGATGCCGGGCCGGAGGGCACGCCGGACGGCATGCGCTGCGACGTCGATGGCAATATCTGGGCCGGCTGGGGCATGGGGGAAGCGCACGACGGCGTGCGCATCTTCAATCCGGCGGGGCGGCCGATCGGCCACATCCATCTGCCGGAACGCTGCGCCAATCTCTGTTTCGGCGGCCGCTGGCGCAACCGGCTGTTCATGGCGGCCAGCCACTCCATCTATGCGCTCTACGTGAACAGCCAAGGAGCGGCGGGCGGATAGCGACGACACACCACCCCTGACCTGATCGCAGCGTCATCCGCCGGCAAGCAGCGCACGTTCCGTGTTCACCGGATCTCCTCTATCTGGTCGAGATAGGCCCCATAGCCCTCGGCCTGCATCCGCTCGCGCGGCACGAAGCGCAGCGAAGCGGAGTTGATGCAATAACGCAGACCACCGCGATCCTCCGGGCCGTCGGGAAAGACATGCCCCAGATGGCTGTCGCCGAACGACGAGCGCACCTCGGTGCGGATCCTGCCATGAGAGGTGTCGGGCAGTTCCTTGATGTTGACCGGTTCGAGCGGCTTGACGAAGCTCGGCCAGCCGCATCCGGAATCGAACTTGTCGGAGGAGGCGAACAACGGCTCGCCAGAAACGATGTCGACGTAGATGCCGGGCTCCCGGTTGTGGAGGTATTCGCCGCTGCCGGGTAGCTCGGTGGCGTTCTCCTGGGTCACGCGGTACTGCTCCGGCGTCAGCCGCGCAATGCTCTCTGCCGTCTTTCGATACTGGTTCATCGTGGCCCTCGTCCGCGCCCGTTGCCCCCGATAGATGGCAATCCCGAGGCGTCTTGTCCAATGGTCCGGGAACGGGCGCGATTCTTACGGCAGGAAGCGATGGGCCACCGCGGCGATGGTCTCGGGCGCCAGTTTGCTGCAGCGGGAAGCCCGGAAATCGCGTACCTTTTCCAGCAGGAAGGCCGGCGCGTGCGCCGGCCGCGCCAGCTTGAGACCGACTGCATCCACGCCATCAGCCTCTCCAAGCCAGACGAACGGACGGGCGTCTCGCAACCGGCTTTCGACTGAGACATCGCGGATCGTGACATTGCGGACGTGGCGCAGAAAGAGACCCTGTGCCGGGAGGCAGCCGAAAGTGACGGGCTCAGGGTAGTAGTGAATTTCCTCGGGCGGCACGATCGCCGCCATCGCCGGCGTGCCGCCGCCTTGCTGTTCGATCCGGATGTTGCGCAGCATGACGTCCTCGACCGGGTGGCCGGGAATGCCGCAAATGATCGCCGGCATCGTGTTGCGGGGTGCCTTGCATACGACGTCGCTGATGCTGACCCGCCGCAACTGCCCGACCGGCCGCCCCGGTGGGCCGCGCATCCGTGCCCCGAGCCTCAAAAAGAACGGAGCATTGCGGATATCGCGCATGACGAGGCCGGAGACGGTGATGTCCTCGGCGGTTCCGCCGTCCACACATTCGATGGCGAGGCCGCGGCATCCTTCGAAAGTGCAGTTGCTGATGGTGATGTTGCGGAAGCCTCCGACCGATTCCGTGCCGCACTTGATGCGCCCGACCGGCGTACCCCGATAGGGGCCGATATCGTCCGTGAAGCGGCGGCGGCTGCCGTCGAGCAGCGCGCCGAGCCGGT
Source organism: Acetobacteraceae bacterium (assembly GCA_030041255.1). Lineage (GTDB taxonomy): Bacteria > Pseudomonadota > Alphaproteobacteria > Acetobacterales > Acetobacteraceae > JAKAWQ01. The sequence goes on along the minus strand of JASHOF010000167.1, from coordinate 33,864 downwards.
AGCAGCCGGTGACGGTGCAATCGCTGATGGTCACGTTCTCGGTTGCCCGCACTTCACCGAGCGCGAACGAGCTTTTCAGCGCGATGCCATCGTCCCACGGCGAGTTCACGCGGCAGGCGGTGATCCGCACATTCCGGCAGCAGTCGATGTCCATGCCGTCGCGGTCGGTGTCGACCGTCACATTCTCGATCGTCAGGTCATCGACCCCGGTCGCCAGAAAACCGATGTGCCCGCCATCGAGGATACTGACGTCACTGAGCATGACATGGCGGCAGTTCTTCAGTGCGATCGCCTTGTCCCCGGCACCTGGCACGGTCGGCAAGGGCAGCCCCACTTCGCGCCCGAGGCCATGGCTCAGCCCCTTGCCGCGAATCACCCCTGGGCCGCGGATCGCGACATCGTGCAGGCCCTCGCCCCAGATCAGGCTATCGTGCCAGTGATCGTGTCCGAAATCCTGGTACTTTCCCCAGAGGCCGACCGGCTCGGTCCGGTCGAAGCCATCGCCCCGCCCCTTCCCGGGCACGGCGGCCAGCAGCGTCGCGCCTGGGGCAAGAAGGAGCGTGATCCTGCTCCTGAGACAGATGGAATAACTGGCGTATGTCCCCGGGGGCAAAAGCACGGTGCCGCCGCCCGCCGAGGCCGCCGCCGCGATGGCCTGGTTGATTGCCCCGGTATCGACCGTCGTGCCGTCGCCGACGGCACCGAAGGCGCGCACATCGAAGACCTGGCCCGGCCTCGCCAGGCGCCCCAGCACCACCAGGGCAGGGGCCAGTTGCAACAGCTTCCGCCGTTCCAGGCCAGGGGCGAACGCGCTCATTCGCCCGCCCTGCCGCGAAGGTGGTGCACCCGCTCCCGCTCTCCGCGTTCAGGCGTTCCTGCGCGGCGCGGGCGCAATCTCCCACGTCCAGAGATTGATCGCCTCCCGGCTCTTAACGTCTCCGCGTCCTCTTTAAGGAAGCAGGCTTACCCACACAATGCGCGCCGGATGACTTCGGCGTTACCGCGGCAATGCGCATAGCCCTCAGGCGGCGAGTGCGCGTTCGAGCGGCAACGCGGAGAAGCCAAGGTCGCGCGCGACTGCCGGATGCGTAACCTGCCCCGCATGCACGTTGAGGCCCGCGGCAAGGTGCGCATCCTCCTTGAGCGCGGTGCGCCAACCCTTGTCGGCAATGGCGAGGATGGCCGGCAGTGTGGCGTTGTTGAGGGCCGCGGCCGCGGTGCGCGCCACTGCGCCCGGCATGTTGGCGACGCAATAGTGCACGACCCCGTCCACCACATAGGTCGGCTGGTCGTGCGTGGTGGCGTGCGAGGTCTCGCAGCAGCCGCCCTGGTCGATGGCGATATCGACGATCACCGAGCCGTTCCGCATCTGGTGCACCAGCGTCTCCGAGACCAGTTTCGGCGTCGTCGCACCGGGCACCAGCACGGCCCCGATCACGAGGTCGGCCCCGGCAACTTCGCTCTCGATCGCGTCCGACGTCGCATAGAGGGTCTGGATGCGCGAGCCGAACAGGAGGTCGAGTTCCTGCAACCGGCCGAGCGAGCGGTCGATCACCGTTACCTGCGCCTCCATTCCCATGGCGACGCGGGCGGCGTTGCTGCCGGAAACCCCGCCCCCCAGCACCACCACGTGCGCGGCAGGCACGCCCGGCACGCCACCCACCAGGATGCCCGCGCCACCCTGCTCCTTCTCCAGGCAGTGGGCGCCCACATGCACCGACATCCGCCCGGCCACCTCGCTCATCGGTGCCAGCAGCGGCAACCGGCCGGCAGCATCGGTGACGGTCTCATACGCGATCGCCGTCGTCCCCGAGCGCATCAGCCCCTCCGCCTGCGGCTTGTCGGCGGCGAGATGGAGGTAGGTGAAGAGCACCTGGCCCTCTCGCAACATCGCGATCTCGGCCGGCTGCGGTTCCTTCACCTTTACGATCAACTCGGCCCGCGCGAAGACGGACTCGGCGTCCGGCAGAATCTCGGCCCCGGCGGCGTGGTACGCCGTGTCCGTATGCCCGATCTCGCCGCCCGCACCTGCCTGCATGAACACGCTATGGCCGTGCTTCACCGCCTCGCGCACGCTCGCCGGTACCATGCCGACACGGTACTCGCGCGTCTTGATCTCCTTCGGCACACCGATTCGCATCTCGCTACTCCCCGGCCGACTCCCGCAACCAGGCTCTCTGCCGCTAGTTCCGGGTCTTGTCCACCAGCCGGTTCTTGGCGATCCAGGGCATCATGGCGCGCAGCTTCTCGCCCACCTGCTCGATCGGATGATCGCCCATCTGCCGGCGCATCGCCTTGAAGCTGGTCTGGTTCACCTTGTTCTCCAGCATCCATTGCCGGGCGAAGCGGCCCGACTGGATGTCCGCCAGCACCTCCTTCATCGTCGCCCGCACGTTCGCATCGATGACACGCGGGCCGGATACGTATTCGCCATACTCGGCAGTGTTCGAGACGGAATAGTTCATGTTGGCAATGCCACCCTCGTAGATCAGATCGACGATCAGCTTCACCTCATGCACGCACTCGAAATAGGCCATTTCCGGCGCATATCCGGCCGCAACCAGGGTCTCGTAGCCTGCCTTCATCAGCTCGACGAGGCCGCCGCAGAGCACCGTCTGCTCGCCGAAGAGGTCGGTCTCGCATTCCTCCTTGAAAGTGGTCTCGATGATTCCGGCGCGGCCGCCGCCGATCGCCGAGGCATAGGAGAGCGCCACCTCGAGCGCATTCCCCGACGGGTTCTGTGCCACCGCCACGAGGCAGGGCACGCCGCCGCCGCGCTGGTACTCGCTGCGCACGGTATGCCCGGGCCCCTTGGGCGCGATCATGAACACGTCGATATCGGGGCGCGGCTCGATCAGGTTGAAATGGATGTTGAGCCCGTGCGCGAAAGCGAGCGCCGAGCCGCCGCGCATATGGGGGCCGAGATGCTCGCGATAGAGATCGCCCTGCCCTTCGTCCGGCGTCAGCACCATCACGACGTCGGCCCATTTTGCCGCCGCCGTGGCATCGAGCACCTTGAGCCCGGCGGCCTCCGCCTTGGCCACGCCTTGGGAGCCCTTGCGTAACGCCACCACCACCTCCTTGACCCCGGAATCGCGGAGGTTGTTGGCGTGCGCATGGCCCTGGCTGCCGTAACCGACGACGGCGACCTTCTTCCCCTTGATCAGGTTCACGTCGGCGTCGCGGTCGTAATAGACACGCATGGTTCTTCTCCCGGTCGGTTGCGAATCCTCAGATCGTGCGGGTGCCGCGCGCGATGGCGGCGATCCCGGTGCGGGAAACCTCGGCCAGCCCCAGCGGCCGCATCAAGGCAAGAAAGGCGTCGAGCTTCTCGGTTCCTCCGGTCAGCTCGAAGATGAAGCTTTCCGTCGTCGCATCGACGACGCGCGCGCGAAACGCTTCGGCGATGCGCAGCGCCTCGGCCCGCTTCTCGCCGGTGCCGGCAACCTTGATCAGCGCCATCTCGCGCGCGATGTGCGGCCCCTCGCGGCTGAGGTCCGCCACCCGATAGACCGGCACCAGGCGACCGAGCTGCGCCTTGATCTGCTCGATGACCATCTCGGTGCCGGAGGTCACGATGTTGATCCGGCTCGATCGTGCGGCCTCGTCAACCGGCGCCACCGTCAGGCTGTCGATGTTGTAGCCGCGCCCGGAGAAAAGGCCAACGACGCGCGCGAGGATGCCCGGCTCGTTTTCCACCAGCACGGAAATGGTGGCGAATCTCAGCCCCGCATCACCCGCCATCCGGGCTAGACCAGGACGAGGCCGGGGTCGGTGATGCCGGCGGCACGATCCTCGGTCGCCGCGGAAAGAATCATGTCATTGTGGGCAGCGCCCGAGGGGATCATCGGGAAGCAGTTCTCCTTGGGATCGACGGCGATATCGGCGATCACCGGTCCTTCCGTTGCCAGCATCGCACGGATCACTTCGTCCAACTGCTCGACGCTCTCTGCCCGGAGGCCGGTGGCATGGAAGCTTTCGGCGAGCTTCACGAAATCCGGCAGTGCCGCCATGTAGCTCTCCGCGTAACGCCCGCCATGCAGCAGTTCCTGCCACTGGCGTACCATGCCCATGTACTGATTGTTCAGGATGAACACCTTCACCGGCAGCCGGTACTGCGCGACCGTGCTCATCTCCTGGATGTTCATCAGGATGCTCGCCTCGCCGGCGATGTCGATCACCAGGCCATCCGGATGGGCGACCTGCACGCCGATTGCTGCCGGCAGGCCGTACCCCATGGTACCGAGCCCGCCCGAAGTCATCCAGTGCCGCGGCTCCTCGAAGCCGAAATGCTGCGCGGCCCACATCTGGTGCTGCCCGACTTCGGTGGTGACGAACACGTCCTTGCCCACTCCGCGCGTCGCCTCGAAGAGCCGGCGGATGGCGTGCTGCGGCTTGATCACCGCGCCGGGGGCGAGATCCTGCGCGAAGGAAAGAGATTCCCTGGCCCGCCAGCCGTCGATCTCGCGCCACCACTCGGCGAGCGCGGCGCGATCGGGGCTGCGCGGGTCGGCCTCGTAGGCTTCGATCAGGCGTGCCAACACCCGTCCCGCGTCGCCGAGGATCGGCACCTCGACGGGGACGTTCTTGTTGACGCTCGAAGGATCGATATCGGCGTGGATCTTGCGCGAGCCGGGGCTGAAGGCATCGAGCCTCCCGGTCACCCGGTCATCGAAGCGGGCCCCGATCGCCAGCATGACGTCGCAACCGTGCATGGCGAGATTGGCCTCGTAGGTGCCGTGCATCCCGAGCATGCCAAGGAAGCGCGGATCGGAGGCTGGAATGGCGCCGAGCCCCATCAGGGTCGAGGTGCAGGGAAAGCCGGTCAGGCGCACGAGGGTCCGCAGGAGTGCCGCCGCCTCCTCGCCGGAATTGATCACGCCTCCGCCGGTATAGATGATCGGACGGCGCGCCCCTTTCAGCAGATCGACAGCACGCCCGATCGCCGCCGGGTCGGGCTCGGTCCGCGGCCGATAGCTCGGATGTCCATTTTCCGGCGGGCCGCTGTACGGCGCCTTGCCGATCATGATGTCCTTCGGCAGGTCGATCACCACCGGCCCCGGTCGCCCGGAACGGGCAACGATGAAGGCCTCGTGCACGGCGCGTGCGAGGTCCCCCGGCCGCTTGACGAGATAGTTGTGCTTGGTCGCCGGCCGCGTGATCCCGGTGGTATCCGCCTCCTGGAACGCATCGTTGCCGATGAGGTGGGTCGGCACCTGGCCGGTGAGGCAGACGATCGGGATCGAATCCATCAGCGCATCGACCAGCCCGGTGACGGCATTGGTCGCCCCCGGCCCGCTGGTGACGAGCACGACGCCGACCCGCCCCGTCGAGCGGGCATAGCCCTCGGCTGCGTGCACCGCGCCCTGCTCGTGGCGCACGAGCACGTGGCGGATTGCGTTCTGGTGAAAAAGGCCATCGTAGATGGGCAGCACGGCTCCGCCCGGATAACCGAAGATGACCTCGACCCCCTGGTCTTTGAGGGCCCGCAGCAGAACCTCTGCCCCGGATTGCTCCGATGCCGCCGTCATTTCACTCTCTCCGCCCGCCACGTCCTGTTTCCCGGCCGGCCCGACGCGCCGACAGAGCCGGCTGCCGGCACGGAAGGAAGCCTTCGATGCACAGAGTCCCTCTCGGCCCGACGGGTGCGGGGCCGGATCTGAGGCGCCGCCATTAGGCAACGTGAAACACCTGCCGTCAACCCGCGTTGCGAACGAAAATGGCAAGATCCGCGATATTTTTTTCATCGAATTTCGTTTCACCTGTTATGCGCGCATGGATCCTATGCGTGCGCTCTGCCTCCGCAAGCGGATGGTGGCGAAACCAGGTGGCCTGGCGCTTGGTGTAGTGCCCGGTGGCCAGCACCGCGCGTTCCGCAGCTTCCTCGAGCGTCATTTGCCCAGCCAGATGGGCGCCAAGCTCCGGCACGCCATGCGCGCGCAGTGCCGGCAGCGAGGGGTCGAGCCCGAGGGCCGCGAGTGCGCGCACTTCCTCGAGCGCGCCGGCGCCCATCATGTGGGCGAAACGCCGTTCGATCGCCTCTCTGAGGGCCGTTCGCGGCGGATCGAGCAGAATGGCAGTGAACCGCCAGCATGACGGCTCCGGCCGTGCCGCCGCCTGCCATGCAGCGAGCCCGCGCCCGCTCGAGCGCCAGACCTCCCAGGCGCGCGCCAGACGCTGGGAATCGCTTGACCTGAGGCGGGCTGCGCTTTCCGGATCGACTTCCGCCAGCCTGGAGTGCAGGCCGGCCGGCCCAAGCTCGGCAAGCATCCGGCGCGCCTCGGCCCGCGCCTCTTCCGCGGCAGGCGGCAGGGCCGAAAGGCCACGCACCAGGGCCTCCAGATAGAGCCCACTTCCCCCGCAGAGTACGGGGATACGCCCGGCCGCCGCTATCTCCGCCATCGCTTCCAGGGCCGCTTCCCGCCACCACGCCGCGTTCGCCGGCTCTGCCGTCGCCCGCACACCGTACAGCCGGTGTGGCACCCGTCTCTCCTCCTCCGCAGTCGGCCGCGCCGTCAGAATGCGGAGTTCGCGATAGAGTTGCATTGCATCGGCATTGACCACCGTGCCACCGATCCTCTCCGCCAGTCGCAGAGCGAGCGCCGACTTGCCCGACGCCGTCGGCCCGGCGACGATGACGGCATGCCGATGACTCACCTCCTCACCCTGATCGCCGATCGCCGCGCCACGGTCCTTTCGGATGCGGCCATCGCGCGTGTGCGCGAAGCCGCCCAGGCCGGGCCGCCAGCCATCCTTTCTCCGAGCGAGGCCGCCGAGCTTCCCTGCCCTGCTCCGCCGGACATGCTGGCCGTCTCCGCCGCCCTCGCTGGCGCCCCGGTCGATGCGATCGCCATGCCCGCCACCGGCCGGCGCAAGCGGCTGCTTCTGGCCGACATGGACAGCACCATCGTCACCACCGAAACAATCGATGAACTGGCCACCTTCGCCGGGCTGAAGGACGAAATCGCCCCCATCACCCGCGCCGGCATGAACGGCGAGATCGACTTCCGCGAGGGTCTGCGCCGAAGGGTGGCGATGCTCAAGGGCCTGCCGGTCTCGGCGCTCGATGCGACCTGGCGCAGCATCCGCTTCACCGATGGCGCGCAGGCGCTGGTGGCGACCATGCGCGCCCATGGCGCCGTCACGGCGCTGGTTTCCGGCGGCTTCAGCTTTTTCACCGGCCGCGTCGCCGCCTCGCTCGGCTTCGACATCCACCGCGCCAACGTCCTCCTCCACGACCAGCACGCTCTCACCGGCGAGGTGGCCGAACCGATCCGCGATCGTGACGACAAGCTCCGCGCCTTACGCGAGCTTTCCGCGGCTCACGGCCTCCCGCTCGCCGCCACGCTGGCAGTGGGTGACGGCGCCAACGATCTGCCGATGCTGCTCGAGGCCGGCCTCGGCGTCGCCTTCCACGCCAAGCCTAAAGTGGCTGCCGCCGCACACGCGCGCCTCGCGTTCGCCGACCTGCGCGGCCTGCTTTTTGCGCAGGGATTTCATGCCTCGGAAATCATCGAGGCGTGACAGCCGGTACGGCTGATCCCCTTTTCGTTTGCTGCCGACGGTAGCAAACATCGGGAGCAGGGCACTGGCGCAGTCGCTGAGGACGCGGAATCGCTTTCCGTCCTACCAGCGGGCTACGCGAGGGAGAAGAAGCCGCCCGAGCAACGTCACCGCGCCGCACCCGAGCGAGTACCAGACCGCCACATAGAAAGGATCGTCGAACGGGCAGGCGAACACGAACACGAATGCGCCCCAGGCCGCGGCCGCCAAGCCCGAAGCCAGTGCGGTCCCGGCGCGGTCTGTCGGCGCGCCCCGTCGCATCAACACGCCGAGCCCGATCACTGCCGGGATGGAGAGGACGACCATCTTCGCAAAACACTGCACTCCGTGCTGCCAGTCCAGGCGGATGAGCAGAGCACCGAATCCATCGCGCGCTGCGTCGATCGTCCAACCCGCGGCAAGACTGAGGACGATCAAACCCACGGTCCAACGCAAGCCACGTCGCGGAGACCGCGTAGGATCAAGCGACAGCACCGCGACAGCTCCGCTCGCCAGTGCGATCAGCCCAAGGCTGATGAGCTTCCACCAGAAAGACGGCATGTCCATCGCCTTCGGCATGTCCGGGCGCATGAAGCCGAAGGCGAGAAAGAGCACCAGTTCGACAATCGCCACCGAGGCCAGGATCGCCCCATCGACGAGGGGCCTCCGCCGGTGAACCGGCTTGAGATCCTGGGTCAGCCGGTCGATCAGAAAATCACTGCTCATCAGGATGATTCCTGAGCAAGGCCGCCAGCCGTTTCAGTCCGCGATGGATATTCACCTTCACCAGGGTAGCCGATTGCCCCGTCGCCAGCGAGGCTTCCTCGATGCTATGTCCCTCCAGCCTCACCAGCCGGATGACCTCCGCCTGGGCTGGTTTCAGCGTACCGAGAAGCTTTTCCAGCGACCACGCGCTCGTCACCGAGTTTTCGTGGGAGGGTGCGGCCACGTCGTCCTCCAGGGTCACGGTGGCTCTGGACTGCAGAGACCTGATGGCGTCGATCCACTTGTAACGGGCGATGGCGCTCAGCCAGGCAATGAACGGCCTGTTCGGATCATAGGTGTGGCGCTTCTCGTGAACCGCCACGAGCACATCCTGAACGACATCATCGATCGTGGAAGGTGGCAGACGCCTTGAATAATAGCGTCTCAGCCAGGCATCGACCTCGGAAAGCAGTCGATGGTAAGCAGTCGCGTTGCCGTCCTGGGCGGCTGCCATGAGGGCGTCCCAAGCCTGGCGCGGGTTTTCGCGGCTGTCGGTACCCAATGGACGCCCCCCGGCTAGCTCGCGGAACGGCGGACCGCCACCCATATCCCTGGCGCAAGGTTGGACGGCAGGGCGCCGCGCCCGGCACCCGAACAGGCGAAGCAGAAGCGCGCATCTTGCCTGGACCCGGCATCCGGTACGTCGAACCCGTTCGGCAGCCTCATGGTCCGCTCCAACCCCTGGCCCGGGGCTCCAGGGCGCCCGTTGCAGAATGCCGGCTCTCACAGGAACAGGCAATTCCCGGCCTCCCCTGGAAACTTCTTGCCGCTCCTCAAACTGCGCTCCGAATCCGAGCGAGACAGACCGACCGAACTCCAAACCCGGGTGCCGCTTTCTGTTTCTCCGGCGGCCGGGTTCCGGCCGCCGCATTGGGATCCGGGGTGACAGGTCGGCCGCCATCCCCTCGCTCTATCAACCAGCCGGGCGGCAAAGAAATGATCTCTGGTTGCTGTAACCTCGGAGGCCGTCCACCCGGATATGGCTCCGGACGCGGAAGAATGCAGTCGCGCGTCTGTCACTCACTCTCGCAGGAGCCTTTCATGTTGAACCGCGTTCAGACCTTCGCCGCCGCCGCCCTTCTCGCCGCCGCCTTCGCGGCTCCGGCGTTTGCCCAGAGCACCTCGTCGAGCATGTCCAACAACAGCATGGGCCATGCGGCCACGTCGTCCACTTCCCCCATGAAGCACAAGACGACGGGCAACAGCATGGGCCATGACAGCGGGTCGGGCTCGATGGGCCACAATGCCATGTCGAACTCTCAGTAACACCGGGCGACCGGCGCCCGTACTGTTCGCAAGCCAGGACCAGATCCTGGTTCGTCCTGGGGGCACCGGCCGGACGTGATCGCGAGGGAGGCGGTCCGGTGCAAGCCGGGCCACCGACCCCAAAGGCACGATGCGACCCGGTCGCGGCCACAGGACATCGTCGTTCACGGGCTTCGGTCTCATGACACTGGAACAGGAGTACCTGGCATGAATCGCCGTACCATCTTGTCCTCATCAAGCGCTTTCGCCGGGCTGGCCCTGGCGGGGCTCTGCTTGGCGCGCCGCACCGGCGCGGCGCCAGTCGCCGCTTCCGATCGCCCATACCGGGTCGTCCACTCCGACGCCGAATGGCGCAAACTCCTGAGCCCCGCCGCCTACCAGGTGCTCCGGCAGGCAGGGACCGAGCCCCCCTTCACGTCGCCCCTCCTGCACGAGGAACGGACAGGCATTTTCAATTGCGCCGGCTGTGCCCTGCCGCTCTACTCATCCCGGACCAAGTACGACAGCGGCACCGGCTGGCCGAGTTTCTGGGATCACCTGCCTGGCGCGATTCTGACCTCGGAAGACGACAGTCTCGGCATGCAGCGTACCGAGGTGCATTGCAGTCAATGCGGTGGCCATCTCGGCCATGTCTTCCCGGATGGACCGAAACCGACAGGACTCCGCTACTGCATGAATGGCGTAGCGCTGGCCTTCACTCCGGGAGAAGCATGATGCGTAAGCTGATCTGCTCTGCCTGCCTCGTCGGCACCTTGTCGGTCTTTGCCGTGGCGGCTGCACCCGCGGCCGAGCCCGTCGTGCTGGCACCGGCACCGGCGCTGGATGAGCCACTCGCACCGACCCATGGCACGGCGACGGCGATCCTCTCCGGTGGCTGTTTCTGGGGGATGCAGGATGTCTTCCAGCACGTGAAGGGCGTGCAGGAGGCGATCTCCGGCTATACCGGCGGTGCCGCGGATACCGCGCGCTACGACATCGTCAGCACCGGCACCACCCATCATGCCGAGTCCCTGAAGATCGTCTACGACCCGAGCGTGGTCAGCTACGGAACGCTGCTGCGCATTTTCGTTTCTGTCGCCGCCAACCCGACCGAGCTGAACTACCAGGGGCCGGATCACGGCCCGCAGTATCGCAGCGCGATCTGGGTGGCGAATCCCGGGCAGCGCCGGATCGCTGACGCCTATATCCGACAGCTCACCACCGACCATACCTTCGATGCGCTCATCGTGACACAGCTCACCAAGGCGATGCCGTTCTATCCGGCCGAGGCCTATCACCAGAATTTTGCGACGCTGCACCCGGACAGCCTCTATGTCGCGCTGTTCGATGCGCCGAAGGTCGCCGCGCTGGCGAAACTGTTTCCCGCATTTTACCGGCCACAGCCGACGCTCGTTCGCACCGCGACGAACGGCTAGGGGGTTGCGATGAACAGCATCGTCATGGCGCCCGCACTGCGTGCTCGAGCGCGGCGGCGGCAACCGGCACGCACGGTCATCCACCCCTGGCCACTCCGCGTCATGCACTGGCTGAACGCGCTCGCGATCATCACGCTGATCGGCAGCGGCTGGCAGATCTACAATGCCTCACCATTCCTGCCCATCCTCTTCCCGCGCTGGGCGACGATCGGGGAATGGCTGGGTGCGGCCATCGCGTGGCATCTCGCGGCAATCTGGCTGCTGATGCTGAATGGCCTTGGCTATCTCCTCTGGGGCTTTGCCAGCGGGCACTTCCGGCACAAGCTTTGGCCGGTCTCTCCGCGCGCCGTGTGGCGCGACGCCCGGGCAGCGATCCGCTTCAAACTGCCGCACGAGGTGGGTGTCTATAACGCGGTGCAGCGGCTGCTCTATCTCGGCGTCATCGCGCTCGGCATCCTCGCAGTGCTCTCCGGCCTTGCCGTCTGGAAGCCTGTGCAGTTGTGGCCGCTATCGGATCTGTTCGGCGGCTTCTTCCCTTCCCGTGTCGTGCATTTCACCGCGATGGCCGGGATCGTCCTGTTCCTCGCCGTGCACATCCTGCTCGTCGCGCTGGTTCCGCGCGTGCTTCCGCCGATGATTACCGGCGGCCGTCTTCCCGACCCGGAGTGGCACCGATGACCACGTTCGATCCCGCGCGCCGCAAATTGCTGGGGCGGGCGCTTGCCTTCGGCGCATTGACCATGCTGACCGGCTGCAACTTCGACGACCTTCAGCACCCCGACCTTGCCGACAAGTTCCTGCGCCTGATGTCCGGGTGGAACAACGAGGTGCAGGCCGTCCTGTTCAGCCCGCACACGCTCGCGCCAACCTTCAAAGCCTCAGAGATTACCCGGCCGCCACGGTTCAACGCCTTCTACGACATCACCCGCGCTCCGCAGGTCGATCTCGCAGGGTGGCGCCTCGAGCTTGGGGGGCTGATCGGAGACAGGCGAGCCTGGCGCATCGACCAGCTCCGTGCGTTGCCGCAGGAGAGCCAGATCACCCGCCTGATCTGCGTCGAGGGGTGGCGGGTGATCGGTCAGTGGAGCGGCGTTCCGCTACGCCATTTCCTGCGCGCCGTGGGTGCCGACACGCGCGCCCGCTACGTCGCCTTCAAATGCGCCGACGGCTACTACACCAGCATCGACATGGAGTCGGCACTTCATCCGCAGACGATCCTGGCACTCGATTTCCTTGGGGCTCCGCTCACGGCGCCGTTCGGGGCGCCGGTCAGGCTGCGCATTCCGACCAAGCTCGGCTTCAAGAACCCGAAGTCCATCGTGGCGATGGAAGTCACCAATCAATGGAGCGGAGGATACTGGGAAAAGCAAGGCTACAACTGGTTCAGCGGGTCATGAACACGCTCTCCCTTGCCTGGCCGGGCGGATTCACGTGCCTGACTGGAATCGCCCGGCGATTCCAGTTCTGCTGTCCGCCGAACCAGGGGATTCCGCTCGTTCTTCCGCAAATGACGCCGCGTTGCTCGCGGGCTGGCGGCGCTCGTTGCCTGCAGATGTGACCGGTCTCGGCAAAAGCCTCGCCGGCGTCGTGCAACGACTTTCGTTCGCCCGGGGCCAGGCCGATGGCGCATGAATCTCTGGTCGATCAGCTCACGGCGAGGCTGAGGCCCGTACGCCGGAGGCGTGCCTGGATCGATCTCGTCGTGATGGCATCGATTTGCGCGCTGGAGGTCATCGTCTTCTTCATGGCGGGGGCGGCGCGACCGGACATGCCCATGATGATGCAGCAGCCGACCTTCTGGTGGCGACTTGGGAGCCTCGGACTGATTGCCGGCATCAGCGGTATCCTGGCCATCCTTTCCCTCAGCCCGACATATTCGCCGCGCCGTAACCTTCGTTGGGTTTTGGCGGTGGCCGCGGTGTGCCTCGCCGCCGGTCTTTTCATCGACAGAGGCCCGGACGAGACGCTGAGCATCGTTCGCAGGATCGACTTGACCGATGGCATCCGGTGCGCGGGCAAGATGATCGCTCTGTCGATCCCTCCCGTGCTGGGGCTTGGCGTGCTGGTGCGTCGCGGGGCGCCGACCGACAGGACCGGCACGGCACTGCTTGTCGGGATCGCCGCTGCCGCCTGGGGCGCCTTCGTCTTTGTCTTTGCCTGCCCCTTCAATGATCCGCTGTACATCGCCGTCTGGTACAGCGTCGGCTGTGGCATCGTCACCCTGGTCTCTCGCGCTTCACTGCCGCATCTCGCCCGCTGGTAGAGTGAGCATCATTCCGCCGCTTTTCATCCGCAGCGCGCATTTCGGTGATGATGCTCTCCGCGGCCGTGGCCGGGTCGGGAGCGCCGATGATCGGCCGGCCGACGATCAGGTAGTCAGCGCCGTTCAAGATCGCTTCGGCTGGAGTAGCCGCCCGCTTGTGGTCATCGACGCCGCGGCCGGCAGGCCGGATGCCGGGCGTGGCGACGAGCAAGCCGGGACTGCGAAACCTCTGGCGAATCTCGTCCGGACGATCGAGTGGCGAGGCAATGATGCCGTCGCACCCGCAGTCGATGGCACTGCGTACCCTGAGATCGATGAGTTCCTGCACCGTCCGCGCGTAACCCATTTCCTTGAGAGCCGCGTCGTCGAGGCTGGTCAGGACTGTGACGGCGAGAATCTCGAGATAATCCGAGTTGCCCTTTCCCATGACCGCCGCCCGCATGATCTCCGCATCGCCGTGGACGGTAACGAATTTCACCCCTCTCTCCCGCGCCCGTTCGACACCGCGCTTCACCGTCTCGCCGATGTCGTACATCTTGCAGTCGAGGAAGATCTTCTTCTTCGTCCTCACCAGGCCATCGACCAGGCGTTCGATCCCCTCCGCAAGCAGCAGCCAAAGCCCGATCTTGAAGAATGAGGCCGTGCCATCGAGCCGATGGACGAGTTCCTCTGCTTGCCGCACGGTCGGCACGTCGAGGGCAACGATCAGGCGCTCCGCAACTCCATCCGGCATGCGTGTCTCCTTTGGCGCTGGTCGCGCGGAGAAGGGGCAACGGCCAGCGGCTCCATCACGGTTGCTCAGACGCGCGCCGCAAGGCGATCGAGCGTGAAGGCAGGCGCCACCGGGCGGCCGGTGCGGATTGCATCCGCCGTCAGCCGACCGAGGATTGGGCCGAGCGTGTAGGCATTGGCGGCCAGCGCGTTGAAAAAACCCGGGTGGCCCGGCGCTTCACCAAGAATGGGGGCGGCATCGATCTCGGGCGCCATGCCGGTCCAGGCGCGAACGGCCCTGAGGCCGGCAAGCAACGGCAGCGCCCGGCCCGCCACGGCGAAGTTGGCCTCGAGGTTGCGCCGGAGGTTGCGCGTCGCACCCGTTGCCGGATCGTAATCTCCGAACCAGCCACCGCCGACCAGGATGCCACCGCTTGCCTGCTGCTTGAGCGAGAGATGCCGCTTCGCCATCAGCACGAGGTGACCGAGCAGCGGTGGGGCGGGAGTGGTCACGATCACCTGCTGGACAGTGCCGGTGACAGGAACTTCGAGGCCGGCCAATGCGCCGATCGCCCGCCCGTAAGGCCCGGCGGCATTCACCACTCTGCCGGCACGGATCGGGCCCAGCGTCGATTGGGCGAGCCACGCGTTGCCATCGCGAGAGAGAGCCTGCACTTCGGCCGCCGGCACAAGCCGCGCACCCGCGGCTTCGGCAAGCCTCCGGAGCGCCGCGCTGCCGCGCAGCGGATCGCCATAGCCTTCCCCGGGGCAGAAATCCGCACCGAGCAGTCCCGGCGCGAGCGAAGGAGCGAGCACGCGGAGTTCATTCGCTCCGATCAGCCGGCTTGCGATGCCGTAACGGTTCTCCATCGCGACCTTGGCGGCAAGCCAGAGCATGCCTCCCTCATCCTCGGCCACCATCAGCCCGCCGGCGGTCACGATGCCGAGATTCTCGCCGGCCGCGGCGGCAATCTGCCCCCAGAGCGCGATGCTCTCCGGGCCAAGCGGGAGAGTGGCGGCGGCCGGGCCGCCGTCAGCGGGGCCCGATTCCGAAAAATCATAGGCCAGAAGCTGGATATGCAGGCTTCCGGCATTGGCGGTGCTGGCGGTCATTGCAAAATCGTCGCGCTCCGCCACCAGCACGTCGATTCCTTCGCTCGCGAGGTAGAAGGCGGTGGCCAACCCGACAATGCCGCCACCGATGACCAGCACATCGGCAGGGCGGAGCGTGCCATCCGAAGCCGCCGGGCGCGCGCGCGTGCGGCGGACGGGCACTGTCGGGGCCGGGATATGCGCGGCCTCGAATTCCGGGCCATCGAACATCAGCGGCGCCATCGGCACCGGGCGGACGGGCGGGCGCGGCGCAGCGAACGAGAATGGTTCGGGCGGCCCGGGGCAAAGCCGGGCAATCGTCGCCGCGCAGAAGCGGCCCTGGCACGGCCCCATACCCACGCGCGTCGCCCGCTTGAGGGCGGCCAGGGAACGAAATCCCCGCGCCATCTCCACGCGCAGGCGCCCGGCGCTGACCTCCTCGCAGCGGCAGACGATCGTTGCGTCATCCAGCCGCCCGGAATCGAATTGCGGCGGAGCGAACAGGCGCCACAGTGCCCGCTGGAACGAAGCGGCACGGGCGAGGTTGCGGCGCGCGGCGGCATCGTCACGGGCCGGGAAGCCAAGATCCCGCGCGGCGGCCAGGCCGGCCAGCCGCCCGCGTGCAAGCGCGATGCGTGCGCCGCCGAAAGCCGCCCCGTCGCCGGCGGCAAAAACGGAGGAAAGGCTGGTCCGGCCCTCTTCGTCGGTCACGGTTGCCAGATGGCCGAGCCCCACATCGACGAAGCGATGCTCGGCGCCGAGCGCTCGGGCGAGCACCGTTTCCGGCTGAAATCCCGCATTGAGCGCAACGAGACCCACCTCGAGGCGACGCTCGCCGGAAGGGGTCGTGATCCGCACCGCTTCGGCGCGCTTCGTTCCTTCGATCGCGATGATTTCGCTGCCCCAGAACACCGCAACGCCAGCCCGTCTCAATTCCAGAAGCTGCGCGATACCCTGCCTGATCAGCCCCGGCCCGGTGCGGGCGAGGGCGAAAAGCTCGGCAAGTTGCGCCCGGCCGGGGCGCGGAGCGGCCTCGACCACGCCGGCGAGCTTGACGCCGGAAGCAAGAAGCTCCGCCGCAAGCTGGAAATTGAGCGGACCGTTGCCACCGATCAGCACCGGCTCGGCCGGGCATACGCGCTGCGCACGGGCGAGATTCTGCAAGGCGCCCGTGGTGATGACGCCGGGCAAAGTCCAGCCTGGCAAAGGCATCGGGCGTTCGTGCGCACCAGGTGCCAGGATCAGGCGGCGCGGACGGAAAACGACTTCCCGCTCGCCGACGAGGGCCGCGATTTCGTCCGCTGCAAAAGCACCCCAGGCGAAGGCGCCGCTCGCGATCGCCACACCGGTCGCCGCCGCGGCGGCGCGGAGCGAATCTCCCTCGCGAAACTGCGCATCCGGAGCACGGGCAACATGGCTTGCAGCCAGCGGCTTGAAATATTGCCCGCCAGGCTTTTCCCGCTCGTCGAGCACGATCACCCCTGCACCCGCCTCGCGGGCTGCAGTGGCGGCCGAAAGACCGGCCGGGCCGGCGCCGATGACGAGAATGTCCGGGCGCTCCTCTGCCGGCTCGGCGGCGGCCGGGGCTGTTGCAAGCGGCGCGAAATGTCCCGGGAATGCGCTGCTCACTTCCATCCCGTCCCGGGCCGCGACAAGACAGGCGCGCTCTCCGGCTCTTCCGTCGATCGTGACAAGGCAGTCGAAGCAGGCGCCGATACCGCAATGAAGCCCGCGCGGATTGCCCGAGCGCGTGCACCGGAACGCAAGATGGCCGGCCGCCGAGAGTGCGGCGCCAACGGTCTCGCCCTCCAGGGCAGAAATCTCCTGGTCATCGAAGCGGAAACTGATCGGGCGGCCGGCCTCTTTGAAAGCTGGATGGCTGAGGCGCATCTGAAAGCTTCGTCCTTCCCCGCTCGTGGGGCGCTGAACTTGGCAGAGTGCCGCGCCATGGCAACCGGCCGTCCGCAGCCGCCGCGCGCCCCCGGGCTGGCCCGCGGCAGGCGGCCGTCGGATGATGAGGGCGCCGGGAACAGAACGAGAGAGGCAGAAAAGAATGGAAGTCGAAGGGCGCCCCGTGGGTTTTGCTGTTCCAGGCTGGACTTCACGGCTGCGTCCGCCCGCAACGCCGATCGAGGGGCGCTATTGTCGGCTCGAACGGCTGTCGGCGGAGCGGCATGCAGCAGAGCTCTTCGCCGCCTCGGCGGGCGCGCCAGAGAACTGGATCTACCTGCCGCAGGACCCGCCGGCGGATTTCTCCGGATACCGGCAATGGATCGAGGCCGCCGCTCAGCGCGATGACCCGTTCTTCCACGCCATCATCGCCCGCGACAGCGGCCTTGCGGTCGGTCTCGCGGCGCTGATGCGGATCGATCCGGCGAACGGCGTGATCGAAGTCGGCAGCATCCACTACGCACCCGCGCTCAAGCGCACCCGTGCCGGAACGGAGGCGATCTATCTCCTGATGCGCCGCGTCTTCGACGAACTTGGCTATCGCCGCTTCGAGTGGAAATGCGACAGCCTGAACGCGCCATCGCGGCGCGCAGCGCTCCGCTATGGGTTCACATTCGAAGGAATCTTCCGCCAGGCAGTGGTGTACAAGGGCCGCAACCGCGATACCGCCTGGTTCTCGATCATCGACAAGGAATGGCCGCGCCTCCGCGCCGGTTTTCTCCGCTGGCTCGATCCGGCGAATTTCGACGCCAACGGTCGCCAGCACAAAACCCTTGCCGCCGCCCTGGCGGAAGATGGCTGAACCTTTGCTCTCGGTCCGCGCCCTGGCACGCCGCTTCTATGGCGTGCAGGCGCTGGCGGGGACGGATTTCGATGTTGCAGCGGGCACCATCACCGCGCTCATCGGACCGAATGGCGCTGGCAAGACAACGGCTTTTCAGTGCATCAGCGGTGTGGTGCCGCCCGAGGGCGGGCGCGTCCTCTTCGCGGGCGCGGAGATCACCGGCTGGCCGGCCGAGCGTATCAGCCGTGCCGGCCTCGTGCGCACGTTCCAGGTCGCGCGCGGCATCCCACGCCTTTCGGTGCTCGAGAACCTGCTGCTCTACGCGCCCGACCAGCCGGGCGAGCGAATGTGGGCCGCGCTCATCGGCGCCGGGCGGAGAGCGGAGCGGCGCGCCCGCGAGCGGGCAGTCGCCATCGCCCGGCGCCTCGATCTTCTCTCGCTCGCCAACCAGCCCGCCGGCGCGCTTTCCGGTGGGCAGAAAAAGCTCCTCGAGATCGGCCGGGCGCTGATGGCCGAACCGCGCCTGGTGCTGCTCGATGAACCGATTGCCGGCGTCAACCCGGCTCTCGCCGAGCGGATCGCGAGCCACCTGGAGAGCCTGAAAAACGAAGGACTGACCTTCCTCGTCATCGAGCATCACATGGACATGATCGCAAGACTCTGTGACCCGGTGATCGTGATGGCCGGCGGGCGAACGCTGATGATCGGAAGCTTCGCTGAGGTCGCGGCGGACAGCGCCGTGCAGGAGGCCTATCTCGGGAGGCACAACTGACGCTGCTCGCCGCGAAGGGAATGGTTTGCGGCTACGGCGCGACCGACGAGATCCTGCACGCGGCAGAGATTGCGGTCGAGGCGGGGGAACTGATCGCGATCATCGGCCCGAACGGCGCCGGAAAGTCCACCCTGCTCAAAGCGATTGCCGGAATGCTGTGCTTGAAGCGGGGCACGATCCAATTCGATGGCCGCGCGATCGAGCGCACCTCGGCACGTGAACGGGCAAAGATGGGAATCGCCTTCGTGCCGCAGGAAGCCAACGTCTTCCCGAGGATGACGGTTTCGGAAAACCTCGAGATGGGGGGCTATCTCGAACCCAGGGAAACGCGCCGCAAGATGGCGGCACTCACCGAACGGTTTCCGTTGCTCGGCGAAAAGCGACGTGCCCAGGCCCGCACGCTCTCGGGCGGGCAGAGGCAGGTACTGGCAATGGCAATGGCGCTGATGGTTGCGCCCCGCTTGCTGCTGCTTGACGAGCCCTCGGCCGGGCTTGCCCCACGCGCCGCGGACGAGCTCTTTGCCACGATCGGCGCCATCCATCGCGAGGGCACGGCCATCGTGATGGTCGAGCAGAACGCTCTCGCCGCACTCGCGATCGCAGAGCGCGGCATCGCCCTGGTGGACGGACGAACGGTGCGCAACGAGCCGGCGCGAGCAATGGCGGAGGATCCCGAAATGCGCCGGCTGTTCCTCGGCGGTTGAAGCCGGCTATCCTGCCAAGGAAGAAACGGGGAGGCCAGGATGACTGCCAGGATATCGCGCCGCACCGCGCTGGCCGGGTCTCTCGCCCTGCCGTTCCTGGCGCGCACGGGAGAGGCCGCAGCTTCAATCCCGCTTGGCGCGATCAATCCTCTGACCGGGGCGGGCGGCGCCTACGGCCCTTCCATGGCCAAGGTGGCGAAGGCCCTGGTCGAGCGCATCAATCGCACCGGCGGCGTGATCGGCCGGTCGATCGCGCTCGATGTCGAGGATGACCAGACCAACCCGACCGTCGGCGTCGAGGCCGCACGCAAGCTGATCGATGTGGAGAAGGTGGTGGCGATCGTCGGCACCTGGGCCTCGGCGGTGACGACCGCCGTCGCACCGCTCTGCTGGGACAGCCACACGATGCTGTTCTGCGTCTCCGGTGCCGATTCGATCACCAGGCTGCCACACCACGGCTACATCATCCGCACCCAGCCGAACACGTACCTGCAATCCGGGCGAGCGGCCGAATTTCTCCTCCGCCACGGGTGCAGGCGCGTGTCCGGACTGTCCGCGCAAACGCCCTTCGCCGTCGATTCATGGAATCGCCTCAAGGCAGTGCTGGGCCAGGGCGGGGCAGAGGGTGTGGGCGACATTATCTATGACGCCAAGCAGACCTCGTTTCGATCGGAGATCGACAGCACCCTCGCGGCAAAACCGGACACGCTCTTCCTCAATTCGTACGCACCCGATCTCGAGATCCTGCTGCGCGAGAGCTATCAGGCGGGCTTCGCCGGTCAGCGCTTCACCTTCGCCTATGCAGCGACGGATGCGGTCCTCAAGGCCCTGCCGGCGCCGGTGACGAACGGGCTCTGGAGCTTCGCGCCTTCGCCCGACGTGGCGAGCCCCGCCTACAAGGCGGTGCAGGCCATTCTCGGCATCTCCGATCCCGATCCCTATTCCTGCCAGATCTACGATCATGTCGCGCTGGTCGCACTCGCGATCGGCAAGGCGGGGGTCGCGAGCGGGGTCGCCATCCATGACAACGTGCGCCGGATCAGCCAAGGGCCTGGGCAGCACGTGAGTGATCCGGTCGAAGGTCTCAGGCTTCTGGCAGCGGGCAAGGAGATCAATTACGACGGCGCCTCCGGCCCCTGCCACTTCACGCCCTCAGGCGACATCCTGAGCTGCAAGTTCCTGTTCCAGGTGGCGGAGAACCGGCACAACAAGACGCTTTCCATTTCTTGATCGCGACGTTCCTCCAGGCACTCGTCAACGGCGCGCTGGCCGGCGCTGTGCTGGCGTTGCCTGCGGTCGGCTTCAACACCGTCTATGCGGTGCTGCGATTCCCGAATTTTGCCGTCGCCAGCCTGGCGACGATCGGCGCCTATGCAGGCTGGGTTGTGAACGCCGACCTCGGCTGGCCGGCGCCGGCGAGTTTGCTCGCCGCTTTCGTTGTGGCAGGTTCGGTGGGCGCGTTCGCCGATGCCCTGTGCCTGAAACCGCTCCGTCCGCTCGGCGCGCTGGTCGCCGCCATCGGCTCCGTCGCGCTCGACCTCGTGCTCCAGAATGCCGCGCGCTTTGCCTTCGGCAACAATCCGCGGGGCTACGATCTCACGATCTTCCGCAACTGGCGCCTCGGCCCGATCGGCATCGGCCCGCAGGAGGTCGAGGATGCGGTGCTGGCCGTCATCGCCATGGCGGCTGTCTTCCTCATGCTGCGCACCACGCGCATCGGCAAGACGATGCGGGCGGTTGCCGACAATGCCACGTTGGCAGAAAGCAAGGGGATCGATCCGGCGCGCGTTGCCTGGGCCGCCAATTTCGTTGGCCTTGGCCTCACCGGTATTGGCGGCATGCTGGTCGCGCTCGACACGTCGCTCGACCCGCTGACCGGATTTCGCGTGCTGCTCTCGATCTTCGCCGCCGCCGTCGTCGGCGGGCTGGGAAGCATTCCCGGCGCCGTTGCCGGAGCCTTCGTGGTCGGGATCGGCGAGGAAATGTCCACCCTTCTCATCGCGCCGACGTATCGCACCGCGATGGGATTTCTCGCGATCCTGATCGTGCTCTCATTCCGCCCCGGCGGGCTCATTGGCGAACGCGCGATCTGATGCTCGATTACCTGGTCTCTCTGTCGGTGTTCGCCGGGCTCTACGGGCTCCTGGCGCTTGGCCTCAACCTTGTGTGGGGCCTCGGCGGCATGGTCAATCTCGGCCTCGCCGGGTTGTTCGCGATCGGGGCCTATGCCTCGGCCCTGGCTGAGCTTCGTCTGCATCTCGCCCTGCCCGCGGCCGCCATATTCGCGGCCCTGCTCGCCGCCGGAGCGGGGGCGCTGCTCGCGGCGGTGACCGCACGGCTCAAGGGCGATTACCTCGCCATCGTCACACTCGGCTTCGCCGAAGTGATCCAGCTCCTGGCGGCAAACGAGATCTGGCTCACCAACGGCACCGACGGACTCCCGGCAATCCCCGCACCAGGCCGGGGCCGGCTCTCGTCATTTCATTTTGATATAGCATCTACATCCGTCGTCTGGCTGGCCGTCATTCTTGTCTCGCTGCTGCTGTGGCGACTTTCGCAGGCCCCGTACGGGCGCGTGCTGCGCGCCATCCGCGAAGACGAGACGGTGGCGGCCGTTGCCGGCAAGCGTGTGCTTGCCTTCAAAGTCAGCGCCTTCGCCGCAGGTTCCGCGGTGATGGGATTGGCTGGCAGCCTCTACGCCGCTTACACCGGCTATGTCGCACCGGACAGCTTCGACGTGCTGGTGACATTGCTCGTCGTGCTGGCGCTCACGGCGGGTGGCCTGGGCAGCATGGCAGGCGCGGTACTCGGTGCGATATTGGTGGTGGTGCTGACCGAAGGCACCCGCTTCCTGGGCGGATTGCTGCCCGGCCTTTCGGCACTGCAGGTGGCAAGCCTTCGCCAGGGCATGATCGGCGTTTTTCTTCTCCTGCTCCTCCGCTTCCGGCCGGAAGGGATCCTGCCGGAGCGGATGCGCCGGCATCACCTGGAAGATTGAAACGGAGCCGACGATGCAGCGCCCCGACCCGACTGCCGAAATCGCCGCAGTCCTGGCCGCGCAGCGAGAGGAGGACCAGCCGGCGGCACTCTTCCGCGCGCTCGATGCGGCGCTCGCAGCGGCCATCGGGCATATCCTCTTCACCATTCTCGTGCATCATCCGGCTGCGCGCGAGAGTGAGCGGTTCTATACCAACCGTCCGCTGGAATACCCGATCGGCGGACGCAAGCCCGTCACGGATGCACCCTGGATGCGGCGCGTTATCGGCCACGGCGAGCCATTTATCGGCCGGACCGCGGAGGATATTCGCGCGGTCTTCTTCGACCATGCGCTGATCGGCTCGCTCGGCTGCGAGAGCGTCCTCAACATGCCCGTTCGCTGGCGGGGCCGCACGCTCGGGACGCTCAACCTGCTGCATCGTGCGAACTATTATGACGAGTCCGACCTGCCGATCGTGCGGCTCTTCTCCGCGCTCGCACTCCCCGGTCTGATTTCGGTGTCCAACGATTGAAAGAGAGGAAGATGGCGTTGCCGGGAGCGGACGCGCGTTCCGCGTAGCGTCCATGGTCCCGTGCGCTCCCCCTTCCATCACCTCTCCGGGTGATCTACTATTCATCGATGTTCCGTCTGCTGCCCAGGCGGTTCCAGCACCGCCTACGCCCCGTCGGGCTGCTGATCGCCGCCGTCGCGATGGCTGGCCAGTTGGCGTTCGGAGCCATGGCGGATCCTCTGCCGCCGTCAGGGCGTTACGCGGCGCTCGCAGCGCTGAGCATTCTCTGCCACGGCCACCAGCAGGCGCCGGATCGGCCAGCCCCGTCGCGGCGGATTCCCTTCGTCGCAGTCTGCCCGTTCGGCGTCGCGTTGCCCATGCCGGTGGCAGTTCTCCCGCCCTTCATGACTTTGCCTGCGCCGCCTTCCGCCCTCGCATTGCGGATTGCGCAAACGCCGCGCCCCGGTGCTCCGCACGCACAGGCAGTGCTCACTGCCTATCCTCGCGGTCCTCCCGTCTCGATCTGAGCCGATAGCCGGCAGCCGCCAGCGCGCGCTGCCTCGTTTTTCTTCGCACAGGACCGAGAACGTGAACCACTGCGCCTTCGTGGCAACGGTGGCCTTTTCCGGCACCTTCGCCATGCACGCCACTTTCGCCCCGGGCCGCTCCAAAACCAGGCTGTCCGCCGCCCGCAGTACGAGTACCGCGCAACCATTGCCGCAGATCCCTGCAACCGGGTTCGGCAACGCGCTCGCGCCCGGACTCACTGCCATGCCGCCGCAGCCGTCGTCTGCCGGAGCATCCGCATAATGTTGCCTCCCTTCGAGATCGCCGGCGGGCTGCCAACGGCGCTGGCGCGTGGGCTGTCGGTCGCAGGGTTGTTCTCGGTATTCGGCGCCACACTCGCCCGTCAGGTCACGATGCGGCCTGCACTGGTCCGGGCCGGGCCGGAGGCTGTCACCACCCTCCGCCGATGGCGGACTCTCGTCGGTTTGAGTTTCGCACTCGCCGTGCTGGCGTCCGGCGCCTGGACCTGGTTGATCGCCGCCACCCTCGCCAATGGACCGGGGTTTGCCAGCACCGCCGCGACCGCCTGGATCCTCCTGCGCACCACCGACTACGGCCATGTGGTGCTGCTGCAATGGGCCGCGCTCGCCTTGGCCGCTCTCGCGCTCGCCCTCGGGCTGCACCGGACGGCAGCCGGCTTCGCCGCCGTCGCGCTGGTGCTCCAGGCAACCCACGGCCATGCGTTCGCACACCATCCGGGCCCGAGCTGGCTGCTGGCCTCCGTCATGCTGCATCTGCTGGCGGGGGCGGCCTGGCTGGGCGGGTTGCTGCCTCTCCTGATCTCGGTCCAGAGCCTGCCGGTGCCTGCGGCGGCGGTCGCCTGCCGTCGCTTCTCGCCGCTCGGCATCAGTTGCGTGCTGGCGTTGGCAGTGACCGCCGGTTTCCAGTTCTGGATGCTGATCGGCAACCTGCCGCTCCTGCTCGGTACCGCTTACGGGCTGGTCGCGCTGGCGAAGATCGTGCTGTTCGTGATCCTGCTTGGGTTCGGTGCTGCCAACCTCTTGCGTCTGACCCCCGCGCTCGCAGGCGATGCGCCCGCACTTGCCCGGCAGAAGATGCGCCGCAGCCTTGCCAGAGAGACGATGATCGGACTGCTCGTGGTGCTCGCCGCCGGTGTGCTCGCGAGCCTGCCGCCCTCGGTCGAGATGGCCGTCATGCACGCAAATTCCATGGCGGGGATGGGAGGCGCCCATGGCCATGTCCAGAAGTAGCTCACGGCGGGTGAAGGAACGGCGCGCCCGAGAGCGGAAGCGCATCGCTGCGATCGTCGGGGCGCTCAAGCTCCTCGGGCACGACGCCGATCGTGTACAGCCGCTGTTCGTCACCGTCGATCCCGGGCGCGACACGCCGATGGTGCTGCAGACGTACCTCGCGAAATTCTCGCCCGGTATCTTTCATAATCCCATCTTTCATGATCTCCGGCCGGACAACAGAGAGGAGTGACACCATGCCTGATGCGCCAACCGTCCCGCGGCCAGCGCCCGATCGCCTGCCCGCTTGCCGAAGCTGCATTCCTCGCCGGCGCCGCTGCAGGCTCACCGTGCTGGCCGCCCTGGCCCTCGGATCTTCCCTCATCCTGCCGCCGGCCGGCCGGGCCGATCCGCCCGTTACGGTGATGAATTCCTGGTTCCGCTACATCATTCCCCAGGTTCCGGCCGGCGGGTACATGACCCTGAAGAACACCTCCTCTCAGCCCATGGTGCTGACCGGAGCCAGCTCGGCTGCGTGCGGAATGCTGACGCTGCATCGGACGGAAACGAGCGGCGGCGTCGATCGGATGGTTCCGGTGCCAAGGGTCACGGTGCCGGCCGACGGCACATTCCGCTTTGCCGAGGGTGGCTACCACATGATGTGCATGAATCCGGCCATGCATGTCGGGCAGACCGTCACCGTCACGCTGACGTTCGCTGATGGCAGCCGGGTTCCTGCGCTGTTCGTGGTCTATGGGGTGAGCGGCCCGCCGGGTTCCGCACCGAACGGCGCCGAGACGGGCACGAAGATGAAAATGCCGATGTGATCCGCGTTTCCCCTACGCACCGGAATCGGCAAAGGAGCGAACAAGATGGGTCAGGACAGGCCGCCGGAGAGGCAAAGCGCGGCTTCTGATCCCCTCGCTTGCCGGTACGGCCCCGGATATCGCCGGGCCCACATCGGATCTGGAACGTCTTCCGCATTCCGGAACGGGTGGCTTGCTGGCGCAGCCCGGCCGACTGCTTTGACCTGGAGAACCCGATGAAGCACACGAAATATGCAGCCACGCTCGCATGCTGGCTCCTCCTCTCCTGCAGCCCGGCCTTCGCCCACGTGGTGGTCGGGGCGCGCGTGTTTCCCGTCACTCTCACCTTTGACGATCCCGGCGTCGGCGACGAGGCGACTCTGCCGCAGTTTATTTATGCGCCGGGTCCGGATGGCCAGACCACCTATCAATTCCAATGGGAATACGACAAGACGATCACGCCCGACACCGCCCTGATCTACAACCAGGGTTGGGATATCCTGCACCAACCCGGGATGAAGAACGTCACCGGGTTCGAGAACGCGGTATTCACCGGCAAGTGGCAGTCCATCACCATTCCGGATAGCGAGACCGTCATCTCGCTCGGCGTCATGAGCGAGATCGGCGGCGGTAGCGCCACGCAGGATATCGGCGGCGATGCGACCGGCGCGACCCTGCCGACGATCTACATCGGCCAGGGGTTGGGTGCGCTGCCGATTGGAACGCTCCGGCCGCTCGCGGTCACCGGCGAGTTGAGCTACAGCATCCCCGACCGCCGGCTCAATTCCACGGAAGACAATAATGGCCAACCGTTTTTCTGGGCGGGCGGCCTCTCCCTACAGTACAGCATCCCGTACCTGCAGTCGGAGGTGAAGCATTTCGCTCTTCCGGACTTTATCGGGCGGCTGATCCCACTGGTCGAGCTTGACTGGTTCTCGCCCGCTGCGGGACCAGCCTCCGGGTACCCCACAACTCTGACCATCGCCCCCGGCGTCATCTACATGGGCAACACCTATCAGGTCGGCATCGAGGCGCTGATCCCGGGCAACAAGGCAGCCGGGCCGCATGTCGGCTTCATCTTGCAGGTGCATTTCTTCTTCGACGACATGTTCCCCAATACCCTCGGCCGGCCGCTGTTCCGTTAGGCGCTGACCAGCGCAGCGCCCCGTCACCCCACCTCTGGATCAAGGAGCACACCATGTTTCGTTCAACCGCTGCCGTCGTCACCGCCACGCTGCTGCTCGCTTCGCCCGCCGCCGCCCTCGCGCACGCCTTCCCAACCGGCACGAACCCGCCCGTCGGCAGCACGCTCAAGACCGCCCCGACCGAGGTCGTCATCGACTTCACGGAAGAGCTCGAGCCGCACTTCAGCAGCATCGAGGTATTGAATGCGCATGGCGCCCGGGTAGACAAGAACGACGCCCATCTCGCCCCCGGCGATGCCAAGCGGTTCATCGTTGATCTTTCCCGACTCCCGCCTGGCACCTACAAGGTGATCTGGTACGCGACGTCGATCGACACCCACAAGACCGAGGGCAACTTCAACTTCACTGTGGCGCAATAGGAGTGCTCGCGGAGAGCCTCCGCCATCCGTCGTGCGGATTTTGATTGACCGCCCCTCCCCTGAAGCGGGAGTCTCCCGGCGGACAGACGGCACGGAGATCACGGCCATGCGCCTGGCTCTGCTCTTTCTCCTCGCCTTGCTCACTCTGCCCGGGCGCGCAGTGCCCGCCCTCGCCGCCGGGCAGCCGGTGGACGCCGCCATCGTTCTCGTCACCGACGTGTCGCTCAGCATCACCGCATCCGAGTACGCGCTCGAGAAACAGGGCTACGCCAGCGCGATCCAGAGCCCCGCGGTTGTCGGGGCTATTCGCCACGGCGCCATCGGCGCCATCGCACTGAGCTACGTCGAATTCGCGGGCGCGGACCAGATCGCAACCGTGATCGGCTGGCAGGTCATCCACGACCAGAGCTCGGCGCAGCGCTTCGCCGCCAAGTTGCTCGCCGCGCCGCGCTCAGCGGAAGGTCGTACCGCCGTCGGCTCCGGCATCGCCGCTGCTACCCAGGATCTCGCCGAAAGCGGCTTCACCGCCACCCGCCGCATCATCGATGTCTGCGGTGACGGCAACAGCAACGCCGGCGTTCCGCTCTCCGACGCTCGCGCCGCCGCGCTCAAGGCCGGCATTACCGTCAACGGGCTGGCGATCGTGCACGCCAACCCTCCGCCTTGGCTGGTGCCGCATGTCGCCCCACCCGGCGGCATCGTCAGTTACTACCATGACTACGTCATCGGCGGCGCCGGCAGCTTCGTCGTGCAGGTGAATACCGACCAGGACTTCACCGCCGCCATGATCCATAAACTCATTCTCGAGATCGCCTCCCGCCGCCCGCTCCGAACCTGACGCCATCTGTGCCGGCGCTGATTTCCGACCAGCAACGGAGGCGCTTACCAAGGCGCCGAAGGACCTCCACGATCCTGTAACACCCGCACGCCGAGAAGAAGGACCGGCTCTCACGCCTGGTACCCGTTGATGCGCCGTAGCGGCGAGCCGCTGGTGATCCACCGTGGCAGCAACTGACGCATGGCAGTGCAACATGCGATCGACCTCCTTGGCGCCGTGCATCTGCAAGTGCTCAACCTGTTCAAGCAGACTCGCGCCGAGCCTAGCTTGACCTGCATCTTCGTCAGCCACAATCTCGGAGTCATCCGATATGTCAGTGACCGCGTCGCAGTGATACGACGGGGCGTGGTGGTGGAAGAGGGACCGGCGGAATCCGTATTTCGCGCGCCGCAGCATGAGTATACGCAGAGTTTGCCGGCCGCGATCCCCGACCCGGCTGTTGCCGCCCACCCGCCTGGCTAGACCCGTGTCGGGCTGACTGTGCAGCCGACACGGGTCGCGCGGTTTATTCGAGCCCGCGATTCACGCCTTCCGACGATTCCGCCTCGGGCGATCGCGGACTGGCACGCGATTGACGCCGATTGCGCGTTCGTAGCATCTTCGCGAAGCACGAAGGTGCCTCCTGCACAAAGCTACCAGGGTTCGCCGATCGCAGGCTTCGATTGCGCGGATCATCTCCCAGTGCTCGCGCCGCGCTGCCGCCAGATAACCGGGGTACGCAAGACAGTAGAAACGGATTCCGTGGGTCCGCAAGGCAAAGTCGTTGATTGCACCGACAAGGTACGGGTTGCCGGCCTTCGCGAACAAGGTGCGGTGAAAGGTCACGTTGGCGTGGAAAACGCGCCCTAGATCGTGCGCATCCACGGCCGCATCGTGAACCGCCTGCACCCGCTTGAGGTCGGCAAGATCGGTGTCGGGCAGGGGCAGGGGAATGAGGCGGGCAGCCTGGGTTTCCAAGAGATTCCTGAGCACATAAAGTTGATCGATTTCATCGGCGCCGTAGATCCGGACGAGAGCGCCCCGGTTCGGAATCCGCTCGACGATCCCCATGCGTTCCAGTTCGGCTAGCGCAGTCCGCACGACATGACGTTTGACATTGAATCTCGCGATGAGGTCATCTTCGATCAGCCGCTCCCGGGGATGCAGCCTGCCCAAAACAATGTCCTCTTCGAGAGTCGAGATTACTACTTTCAGCGCATCGGCTTCCGGCAGCAACGACCCGCGGCCACTCCTTGCAGAGCGTGCGACCTTCGACGGTTCGAGCAATTTTTCCATGCATTTATCGGGGGACAGGCCTTATCGCGCCGGCCGGTTCCGGGCGCCGATGCCGCCATGCCTTCCCGCCTCTCCGCTGTAGCGGTCCGAATCTCCCGTTCCATGGATCATCAGCCGTCGAACTCCATGACACATAGTCCGGCATGGTGGTCGGTGGTAAAAACGAGGCCATTGCTGTCCACGAATACGTCGCACATCTGGATCACCGGCTCGCGGTGCCACTTCTGATCCATCATCCGGGCGGGTGGCGGTGGAACGAGGGCGCCAACTTCCACCGGTGCATACTGGTTGCGGATATCGAACACCCGGACGCCGGCGTTTTGATAGGTCGCAAAGATGAGCCCTGAACTGACGAAGCTCCCGGGTCGGTTTTCGTGGATATTGTGGGGCCCGAAGTGCCCCTCTTTCGACTTGTAGTCGGCGTCCGTCGGGGTCGGAAAGGTAGCGATACTGATTGGATTCCTGGGGTCGCGATTGTCGAAGACCCAAATCGGTTTGTCGCCGTCCTCCTGATGATCGAGAACCGCTTCGTCGACCACGATGAGGAGCTTTCGATCCGGCAGCGGCAGCGCGTTATGCGTTCCTCCCCCGAAAGGTGGCGCCCAGTTCCTGTGTGCGATCAACCTGGGACGGCTTCGGTCCGTGACATCGACGATCACCAGACATCCATCCCGCCAACTGCAATAGGCGATGTCTCCCTGCACAATGGGATGGTGCAGGCCGTAGCGGCCAAATTCCAGGGGCCATGCCGGTTCCTCGCCAGCAGCGCGATTCATTCCGGGCAGCCAGAACCGGCCGGCCAGTGTCGGCTTGGTAGGATCGCTGACGTCTATGGTGATCAGAATATAATCCGTGAACCCATCCAGCAACGCGGACGCATAAGCCCAGCGGCCTCCGACATACCAGATGCGATGCAGGCCGACGCCGTCGACAGGCATGAAGCCGATCTGGCGCGGCTGTTCCGGCCGCGAGATGTCCCAGACGCTCATCCCCGCTGTCCATGTACGGGTCTCCATAGTCGCGGCCGCGAAGCCGGTCGATTTTCCCTTGTAGTAGCTCTTGTCGTCGGCGAACGCCGGAAGGGCCTTCATGTCCCTGCCGTTGACCACCAGCAGCAGGTCGTCGTGGGCCTGAAGATGGATGTTCCAGGTATGGCGAGGGGCCGCAATGTAGTTCACCGTACGGGGGTTCCGCGGGTCGCTCACGTCGATGACACTGAGGCCCTGGGAATACATGTGACCTACATAGGCATAGCCGCGATGCACCATGATCTGGTTGCCGTCTGGGCGGCCGCCCTGGTCGGTGAATCCGATCAGGCGCATGTTGCGGGCATAGGCGGGTACGGGAAGGTCCGCATTCGTCATCGGGAAACTCCAGGTCTGCTATTCGCGTTCATGAGGAAGACTTGCCTGCCGTGCCCATGATCGCCGATACGATTTCATGCTCATTCGTTTCTTTGGTTCGAAGTTCAGCAGCCTTTTTGCCGCGATGAAGAATGGCGATGCGATCCGTGACGGCGAGGACGTCCAGGAGATTGTGGGTGATGTAGATGACGGCGATTCTGTCGGATGCCAGTTGACGCGTCAGGCTCAGAACCTTGCGTTGTTCGGGCACACTCAGCGCAGCAGTCGGCTCGTCGAGGATCACGAGCTTGGCCTTCCAGCGGACGGCACGGGCAATAGCTATGGCCTGCCGCTGGCCGCCTGAAAAGCTATCGACACGCATCCGCCCTGCAGGGATGTGGATATCGAGCTGTTGCAGACACTGGCGAAGGTCTTCCTCCATGGCGCGGTCGCGCATCACGCGCAGCAAACCTCTGAAGGGCCCCCAGCTCAGTTCGCGACCGATGAAGAGATTCGCCGCAGCGTCGAGATTCGGAATGAGGGCAAGGTCCTGGAAGACGGTCTCGATGCCGAGTGAACGGGCGACAACCGGCGAGGAAATGATGACTTCCCTGGATTCGCAGCGAATCGTGCCGACGGTCGGCCGATGGACGCCGGAGATACACTTGACCAGCGTCGACTTCCCGGCACCGTTGTCGCCGAGAAGGCCCAGCACCTCTCCGCAATAGATGTCGAGATTGATGTCCGAGAGAGCCTGAACGCTGCCGAACCGCTTGCCAAGCCCCCCGATCTCCAGGAACGGCACCGGCGTCGCATCGCCTCCCCTGGCAGGCGATATCCGGCCGTTCCCGGCTGAAACGAGAGGATCCTCTGCTGCCATACTCCCCTCGCTACTTCATGATATGAATTTTGCTGCGCTGGATCGACAGCAGGACAGCACCTACGAGTACCACACCGGTCAGCACGATTTGTACGTTGGTCGGGATGCCAAGGATGATCATACCGTTGGCGAGCGTACTCATGACCAGGCTCCCGACGACGGTGCCAAGAATCGAACCGGCACCACCGGTCAGCGGCGTGCCGCCAATCACCACGGCCGAAATCGCTGTCAGCTCGAATCCGATGCCCATGGTCGGGCTTCCAGCGCCGACCTCGGCGGTCAGGATGCCGCCTCCGAGGCCGGCGAGCGCTCCGGAAAGAGTGAAGATTACGAGCTTCAGACGATCGACCGGCAGGCCGAGCATTCGGGCCTTGTCCTCGTCACCCCCGACCGCAATCGTATAGCGTCCGAAGGCGGTCTTGAGCAAAACGAACGACGCCACCACAGCAACGCCGACAACGATAAGGATCGGTACCGGAGCGATCCCGACGGCCGGGAACAGGCCGGTCGGCGGAATGTCGATCGGGAACCCGCCGCTGACGATGATCGTGAAACCGCGCGCGATCGACAGCATTCCGAGGGTGACGATGAACGAGGGTATGTATCCGTAGACGAACACCGCACCGTTGACGAGGCCGAGGACTGCCCCGATGGCAGGGGTCAGGAAGAATGCCATCGCACCGCCCACCACCGTGCTCGCGAGCGCAGCAACGATTCCCACCAGCGCCATGACCGAACCGACCGAGAGGTCGATGCTTCCGATGATGATCACAAATGTCATGCCGATCGCGACAACGCACTGAACGGCACTGTTCTGGAGGATGACCCCGAAATTGCGTTCGGTCAGGAAAAGCTTCGGCGCCAGCACTCCAAACACGACGATCAGGGTGACGAGAGCTGCGTAGGCGATGTACGGCGTCAGCCGCTCCCACGCATTCAGCCGCGGCCGTGCCGCAACATCGACTACGTCGATCTCCATTCTTGAAGGCGTTTCGGCGCTCTCAAGCATCGCGTCGGGTCCGAAAATCACGCTCGAGAATAGGGAGCGAGTCGCTTGCCGATCGATCGGCCGCGACCCGCTCTGTTGGTTACTTCAGCTCCAAGGAGGGGACCTGGGTCTTGGTGTTCGGATTGAACGTCAGCATGTACTGCTTGATATCGATGGGCGGTTCCTGGTCGAGATAGTCCTTCTTGAACTGATCGAATCCCGCTGCGTCGACGCCGATGTCCTCGATCTGCGAAAACTGAGCCAGCGGCGGATGGCCGTGCAGGTAGTCATAGGCGAGCATCTCGGCAAAACCGAGCTCTACCCAATGGCCGCCGAAATCATAGATGTAGTTGTTGTGGCCGTTGACCAGGGCCAGGGCCTGCTTGTCGAGGTCCATGGCGCCGATCTTGATTTCCTTGTCGCGTCCGGACTGCTTGATAGCCCGATAGGCACCAAGGCAGAGCGCATCATTATAGCACCACAGGCCGTCGATCGTGCCGCTCGGATGCGCGGACAAGAGGTTGAGCATGGCGGAGTAGCCGTTCTCCTCCGATTCGAGGGCGCCGACATACTGCACGAGCTTGACGCCCTTGCCCGACCAGGCGGCGAGCGCCTCGTGCAGGCCCTTGACGCGTGTCTGGTTGTTGGGATCACCCGGCGTGCCACCGATCGCGACGAGGTTCTTCACGCCGTGCGCGAACAGGTAATTGGCGACGGCGCGGCCGGCGGCGACGTTGTCGGGCCCGATGAAGGTGAGGTACGGTGCGTACGAATTCTGGGCCGGAAAGCCGGGGTACCGGTCGGCGACGACGATCGGCATCTTGGCGCGGTCGGCCAACTCGATGATCGAGCGGGCATCGGCGTTCGACACCGGCACGAAGATCAGCGCGTCCACGTGACGCGAGATCAGCGATTGCACGTCGGCGAGCTGCTTGTCCTCTCTGCCGCCGGCATCGATGACTTCCAGCTGTATGTTGAGAATCTTGGCGACATACTGCGCATAGTTGGTGATCATCACCCAGGAGGGATCGTTCAGATAGGGTACCGAGGCGCCGATCACCAGTTGCCGGCCTTGCGCCTGCGCTGCCGGCCCATGGCCGAGCATCATGCCGAAAGCGACCGCAAGCGCAGCAAGAGACACGCGCGAACGGACCGTTGGCATCATTCTCATTCCGGTTCCTCCTCAGGTTCGTTGGTTGCAGGATGATCCCTGATGCACCGGCTTGACTACATCTTGCGCCAGCGGTGCCAGAAGCCAGCAACAGTAAACTCCCGGCTGAGATAATGTCAAGCATATTATCGATAATCGAGACCAGGCTGGGCGGTTGCCCTCGGCATTTGGCGGAGCCGATCGAGGGCGAAGAACTCGTGTCATGGAGTCCAGACTTTGCGGACGCAGCCGCGCCGCAGGGCGGCGCCTTCTACCACTGCCTCCATTTCAAGAACATGGTCGGGATCATCGATGCTCTTCAGCGGCGTTTGCCGGAGCCTGAGATTGTCACAGTAGTCGGTAAAGACGCCGGCTGGTCTGCAGACCATGCCTGCCGATCACACCGTTTTCCTCTCGCGACTCCATGTGCCGGACGTTTCCAATGGTGGGGGTTCGGCAGCGCCGTCTCATGCAGGCGGGGTCTTCCTCAACTTTGGTGCTCACACGTGGT
>JASHOF010000166.1 GCA_030041255.1 Acetobacteraceae bacterium | reverse complement strand
GAGACCTCGGCGAAGTCGTCGCTGGCGGGCGCGATCCGCTATGCGCTCGGTCATTGGGAGGGACTTACCCGCTTCCTCACCGACGGCCGGATCGAAGTGGATAGTAATACGGTCGAACGCGGCATCAGGCCGATTCCGTTGGGCAGGAAGAACGCATTGTTCGCCGGTTCGGACAGCGGCGGGGAGCGGTGGGCCGTACTGGCTTCGCTCATCAACATCTGTTGATTTCCGGTAAGACCTGACCCGGGATTTCTGGTGAGAATTGACCCACCTTGGTTATGTTTCGTGTGTCATGATGGGGTCAACGCTGGGTTCCTTTCCTTTGGTTTTCGGGATTTTCGGGCTGAGCTGTTCCTCAGGCGGAAGCTGTCGTTTCCGGTTTCGAGGATATGGCAGTGGTGTGTCGGGCGCTCGAGGAGCGCGGTCGTCATCTTGGCGTCGCCGAACTCGGGATCGCGGCTCTGCAGGTAGTAGCGCACCCGATGCGGCTTCACGTCCTCCGCATGCAGGATTTCGCACACGGTCCCCTGTGCGATCTCACTCAGACACGGATGACCCGCCGCCGTTGCGTGTCCGCGGGCATGCACCGCCAACAGCCGCGTCGTCCACACCTCGTGCGGATAGCCCAACTCCTTCGCCTTGCGACAAGCCAAATCGACCAGCCAGGCTCGCGCCTCAACCGTAATCTCAGGTTCCCGTCCCGGCCGTGGTCGGTCCTCCAATGCCGCCAAGACGCCAAATTCTGCCGCACGCTCAATACAGCGCTGCACCGTCTGGTGGTGCAGACCAAGCGCCCGTCCGACCGCAAAAAACGAGGGGTCGTTCCGATAGGCCAGCAGCACCCGCGCGCGTTCCACACGCGCCGACGCCTCGGTTCGCGGCCGGGCAATCGCTTCCAGGTGCGCCAACTCTGCCTTGCTCACTCTCCGCTCCACCACGGGCCGCGGTGCCGCCATCACAACCTCACTCGCCATCGCGGCGCCTACGATATTTTGTGGTCACAAAGGAGTCCTCCACAAATGTTCGGTTCTAAGGAATCCCTGTACTAGGCGGGCGTCGTACAGCGGCGAGCGGAGGTCTCATGGCGGTGCAGCGGGTGGTGGCGAACATTGCGGCGGATCGGCTGGCGGACGCGGAAGCTTTCTACGGCGGCGTTCTCGACATGCAGATGATCCTGGACCTGGTTTGGATCGTAACGTTCGCGGCGGAAGAGGCAGCCGCGCCGCAGCTCAGCGTGACTCGCGCGGGCGGCTCAGGGACTTCCGTTCCCGATCTCTCCATCGAGGTCGACAATTTCGACGAGGTGCACCGCCGCGCCGTTGCTGGCGGCTTCGCCATCGAATATGGGCCAGTGGTCGAGCCCTGGGGGGTGCGGCGGCTCTATGTCCGCGACCCGCTCGGGCGGCTAGTGAATATCCTTGCGCATGCGGCATGATGGTCGATAATGATATACTATTGTTCATAGTGTATCAGCGCCGCCATTCCCGGGAAAATCCGTTATCAAGATTAGGTGCCTAGTGGGGGCAAATCGTGGTCCGATAGCAGCCGGCCGGCCTCGCGCTGATGCGCGAAGGCCGGCCCCATGCTCTGCGCGCGGATGATGAAGCTCGAGCAGACTGGTGATGATCGGCCGGCGGAGTTCGGCGCCTCGTGTTGCCGGCACCGCCGGTCAGGGAATCATGGTTGGCGGATTGTTGCATCCCGGCCGCTGCCGCCGGTCCTCATGCCGCTCAGCCGCACTCTTTCTGCATCCAGCCGGCGCCGTCAGGATTCGGCTTGCCGTCAGGGAATGTCGGGTAGTGGAAGACCATGTGGCACGCCGCCTCGGGCGGTTTGGCCGGCGTTGCCGCCGTAGCGAGCGCGCCAGCGGCGGGTCGTACGGGCTGGCTCGGCGTGGTCATGGAGACTGCCGGTGCCGCACCGGGGCACGGTTCCCCGGCCGCCTGCATCGCCTCGGCAACGTGCCGGTCCTGGCACATCAGGGCCACGGCGGCCTTGTGCTCGCCCATCTGGTAGAGCACGACCGCAGAATTACGCCGTTCGCAGCCGGAGTCGGACCACATGCCGCCGAGGCTGATGCCGAACCCGGCGACGCCGACACCGCCGCTCGCCCCGACCGCGCAGACATTCTGGCCACCCCAGGACGGGGGAATCACATCCGGCGTGTTGTGAACCGTGTAGGCGCCACCGTAGGTGACGTTGTTGTTGACGGACGGGTCTCCCGCCGGGTCCGTGCCGGTCCCGGTCCCGGTCCCGCCGGACGGGTCGACATTGTAAATCTGGGTCAGGCTGGCACTGGAGCTGCCGGTTGTCGCGAAGGAGCCGGATGCGGAGTTGGCCGCCGCCCCGCTCAGGCTGGTGGCCTGGGTGGTCTGCGCCATCGCCGGCGCGATCAGGAGCATGGCCATTGCCACGCCGAGTATGCTAGCTTTCATCTGCGTCTCCATGGCGGTCCCACCGCTGGCACGGTGGGGTGCCGGGTCCGGTCCCTCAGGGGGCCGGACCCGACCGGGCTCAGGGTTAAAGAGGCGGCAGACTGGAAATGTTGCCGCTGAGATTGCCGAAAGTGGCAGTCGCGCCCTCGTGACCACCGGCACCGGCCTGAGAGCCGTTCAGGGTGCCCGCGTTGCCCAGCGAGCCTGAGAAATTCGTCCCGCCGCTCGCGGAATGGCGGTAATCGCCCACTTCGACGCCATTCGCACCACCGGTCGCTGTGGCTCCGCCGGCCGTGCTCGAAAAGCCGGTGGTAAAGCCGCCGGCGATGCCGCCGCCGACTGAGCCGGAGCTGGAGTTGCTCGAGCTGCCGCCGCCGGAACTCGTGACGGCCTGACCCGTCGCGCCGCCGCTCATGAACGAATTCGTGGTCCCGCGCGCGTACGCCGCACCGGATAGCCCGAGTGCGAGGACGGCGCCCATCATCAAAGCCTTCTTCATGCTGATAAGCCTTTCTACTCCTGGTTTCGGTCCCGCGGTTCGATCATTCCCCACCGCGGGAACTGGGGATCCCCGACGCAGCTCAACTCCGCGGCCACTTGGTCGCCTCGTTGCGTTGCCTGAAGAGGCGTTAACGCCCGAGACCCAAGCAGCGTCTTCGCTTTGGGCGTTAACCCCTAATTCTCACAGAATTTGGTGCATTGGGGCGTTGATTCTGAGAGAAGCGTGTTGCCGACACGGTTATTCTGGAACCCATAGGGAGCCCCAATGCCGACAGAGTGTAGCCCGGCGTTGTTTGCATTTCCACCGGTGGAGGGCCGCCGGGTGGTGGCTGGCTTTGATGGCGGGGCGATCAGCTCGGATGCGGGGGCGCTGCTGCTCGGTGCGGCCGATCGGGCGATCCGGCTGAGCGAGCGGTTCGCCGCCTGCTTCAACGACCGGCGCAACCCCGAACTGATCGGACACCAGGTCAGTACCCTGGTGATGCAGCGCGTGGTGGGGATCGCGCTCGGCTACGAGGACCTGAATGACCATGACGAGCTGCGGCACGATCCGGTGCTGGCAGTGCTGGCCGGCAAGCTGCAGGCTGAGCGGGCGGGGTGTGCGCCGCTGGCGGGCAAGTCGACGCTGAACCGGCTGGAGCTGAGCCGGCCTGAGCCGACGCGGTATCACAAGGTGAGTTGTGATCCGGCCGCAGTCGAGGGCCTGTTCGTCGAGGTCTTCCTGGAGGCGCACAAGAGAGCGCCGGCGCAGATCATTCTCGATCTCGATGCCACGGATGATCCGCTGCACGGGCATCAGGAAGGTCGGTTCTTCCACGGCTATCACGACTGCTACTGTTATCTGCCGCTCTCCGTGTTCTGCGGCCGGCACCTGCTGGCCGCCAAGCTGCGGCGCTCGAACATCGACGCCTCGGCCGGGGCGGTGGCGGAGATGGCCCGGATCGTGGCGCAGATCCGTCGCCGCTGGCCGCGAGTGCGCATCCTGTTGCGCGCCGACTCCGGCTTTGCCCGCGAAGCGCTGATGGCCTGGTGCGAGGCGAACCGGGTCGATTACCTGTTCGGCCTAGCGCGCAATGAGCGTTTGGAGGCGGCGATCCGGGCCGAGCTCGAAGCCGCTGCGCGCGCCAGCACCAAGACCGGCCAACCGGCGCGACGCTTCAAGGACTTCCGCTACGCAACGCTCGACAGCTGGAGCCGCAGGCGGCGGGTGATCGGCAAGGCCGAGGTGACCAGAGGTGAGGCCAACCCACGCTTCATCGTCACCTCGCTCCAGCGCTCGGAGGTGCGGGCACGGTATCTCTACGAGAAGATCTACTGTGCCCGGGGCGAAATGGAGAACCGCATCAAGGAATGCCAACTCGATCTGTTTGCCGACCGCACTTCGGCCGCTACCATGCGCGCCAATCAGCTCCGCCTCTGGTTCGCCTCGATGGCCTACGTCCTGCTCTGTGCGCTGCGCCGCGTTGGCCTCGCGGACACCCAGTTCGCCAAGGCGACCTGCGGCACCATCCGTCTGAAGCTGCTGAAGCTCGGCGCACTGGTGCAGGCCAGCGTGCGGCGGATCAAGATTGCCATCGCCTCGGCCTGCCCTTGGCAGACAGAGTTCGGCCTCGCCCACGCTCGCCTCAAACGCGCCGCCGCCTGAGCACGACCCAGACATCGCATAGCCCCCATCCGTCCCAATAACGCTGCCGGTCCCGGCCGCGGTGCCGACGCATTGCCAAAACTACCGCTCCTCCGCCTCCGCCCGCTCCCCCCTGAGCGCACCACTCCACCGGGCCAATCCGTCCTCACGCCGCTCCCCTGTGTGAGAAGGGCGGGTTAACTACGGCACTCGCCGCCTGCCTTCGGTCGCACGGATTGGTGAACGCCAGCGGCGGCACCGTTCCGTTCGGTGGCGTATCGCACTGGCTTCGCCCGTCGCGGGCAGGTTGGTCTCGGGGTTCGCGTTCCCGGCGTCGGGCGGGAACACGTGCTTCGCGCCATCAAGACCGATCAAGGTGGGCTGCGCGGCGGACGGCACCCCTCGCGACGGCGCATGACGAGAGCCACCGTGCCACATCGCGATGCCGGGCCGGCGCAAGAGCGTGGAACCGATGGCGGCGCGAGTGGCACCCGCGCGGGTGCAGGCGGCGCACCAGTCGTTGCATCATTTCGTCGCCAAAGCCGAGTGGTTGGACGAAGAGACGCTCGATGCGTTGCGCCAGCTTGTGTTGCCGGCGATCGAACGGCGTGGGGCGATCCGGGCCGAGATCGTCGATGATACGGGGTTTCCGAAGAAGGGGACGCATTCGGTCGGCGTGGCGTGACAGTACTGCGGCCAGCTCGGCAAGCAGGATAATTCCAATGTTCGTTGTCAATCATTTCAGGCGCAGCTGCGCGATCCGCACCGAGAGTGCGAAGGGACGGTGCGGATGGCTGTTGCGCGACGCAGGATGTCGGGCGACATGGAATCACCCTCCCTGGCGACAGGGATTCGCCCCCCTGTGATGGGAGGTGGGGATGAGCTCGGACTCGGAAGTGAAAGGAGTGGTGGAGACTTCTGCGTGGGACGAGGCTGCGCGGAGGGATCGGATGCGGACGCCGGACGAGGTGGCGGCGATGTTGGAGCTCAAGCGACGCGGCTGGGGCGC
>JASHOF010000165.1 GCA_030041255.1 Acetobacteraceae bacterium | reverse complement strand
CAGCAGCAGGACCGCCTTGACCAGCGGATCCGCCTGCAAAAACAGAGCGCCGAGCGAGAAACTCTGCTCCGGTGTTGGCATGGCGCGGGTGCTACTTTGTCAGCGGCACCTTGGCAAGCGAGGAAACGATCATGCGATCGAGGCAGCTTCCCGCTTCCTGCCCGGCGTCGCTCGCGGCCTCGTTTCCCGCCCGGCAGGCAAGGACCCCGTTCAGCAGGATGTGACCGATCGAATCACAGGGTGTGCCGGCGAGGTCGAACAGGCGCACGACCGTCTTCCCCGCCGGCAGCGGCCCGATCCCGAGCGTCACACGCCCGGAAATGATGCCGTCCGTGCCGAACAGGATGAGGTCGAGATCGAGCGTGGAGATCGCCTCGGAACCGGGATTGCTGACCACGAAATAGGCACGGCAGCCGGCAGCCGGCCCCGGCAGCGGCGCCAGCTTGTTGAGTTGCAGGGGAATCGGCGCCGCCGCGGCCGGTGCCGGCGCCGCCCGCAACAGTCCGGGGCCGGCCGCGAGGACGCCGACAATGAGGAGCAGGCGCCAGGCAGAAAATGGTGTGCGCATGCGATCAGCCTTTGCCGTCCGCGCTTATGCCCCCGGCGCTCGCCGGAGGCTACCCCAGCGTGACGCGCACGCCGACCAGGACCCCGATCGGCGCCCCCGGGCTGTAGCTTCTCGGATCGGTCGCATCCGGCGCCTGGGCGAGGAACACCGTGTTGGTCGGCGAGAACGTCCCATAGGTATAGTATTTCTCATTGGTCACGTTGTTGATGGTCGCGAAGAACGCGATCTTCGGGGTGATCTGGTAGTTCGTGGTCAGGTTGAGGGTGAAGAAACCAGGCAGTTGCGGCGTCAGGTTCGCCTCGTCGCCGAACAGGTACTGTCCGGTCTGGGCCGTCCCGATGGCGCCGACGGTCCACTTGGGGGTCACCTTGTAATAGACCCCGAGCTTGATC
This sequence comes from Acetobacteraceae bacterium, assembly GCA_030041255.1. Classification (GTDB taxonomy): domain Bacteria; phylum Pseudomonadota; class Alphaproteobacteria; order Acetobacterales; family Acetobacteraceae; genus JAKAWQ01. The sequence goes on along the minus strand of JASHOF010000165.1, from coordinate 18,234 downwards.
AGGTTGGCCGGGACCCCAGGCAGACGATCACCCGGCACTATCGTTTCGTTTCCGTTCACGTCAGCGTCCGGATTGTTGCCCGCCGATTCGACGAAGGTACTCTGATAGGTCGCATCGATGTAGGAATATTGGAGATAGGCGAGCCAGCGGGAGTTTCGAAACTGCACCCCGACATCGACACCCTGCCGCCGCGTCTGAGGGATGTTCGCAAAGTAGGCGCGGTCGTAAGTCGGGCTGTTGATGAAGACGATGTCATCATCAACGTCGGAATGATAAAGCCCGATATTGTAGCTGATGCTCGAGTCCGGGGACGGCGCGAAGCTGCCGCGCACGCCGGCTTCTATCGTGTGCGCCACCACCTGCTTGAGATTCGGGTCTCCGGTGAAGAAATTGGCGAGGCTGCAGCTATCCTCCGGGCCGGCGCAGGAAAGCTCGGCCGGGGTCGGAGCCCGGTTGGCGTCGGCATAGCCGGCATAGGCGGTGAGCCACGGTGTCACCCGATAGGTTAGTCCGGCACCGGGATTGAAGTGGTTGTAGCTGTGGTTGCCGGTGAGATCTCCCCCGTTCTGGTCGGTCAGATCGATATCGGCGGCGTTGAACCGGCCCGAGAGCGTCATCGCCAGTTGCGGCGTCAGGTTCAGCGTATCGGTAAAGAAGGCCCCGTAATAGGCGTTGCTGATCGCGACACTGACCGGGCTGTTGATCCCCGGCTCATCGATGATGACGCCGGGGCCGATGAACACCCGGGTCACATCCGTGATCCCGCCAAGATAGGAGAGCCCTCCGAACTCCGTCTGGGCACCATCGAAGCTGAAGCCCGCCACGGCGTGGTTGCGGAGCCCGAACACGTCATTCGTATTGGTCACCTGCGCCGAGACACCGTAGCCATTGGTGTTGGTGGTCTGGTTGTCGAGTTCGGAATAGGAGAGCGGGTTGTTGCCAAGGAAGGCCGGGATCGTCCCTCCCCCGAGCGTGGTACTGGGAACGCCCGGGCTCGAGCACATCAGCCCCGACCCGTCGTTGCAGGGCACATCGCTGGTGGCGTTGCCGTTGGTCACGAATTCGTGGAAGTAGTCGTAATAGGCAACCGCCTGGATCGACGTCGTATCGGTAAGCTGGAAATTCCCGTTGAGATTTACGTTGACGTAGTTGTCGAAGATCGCATTCGGCCCGGTGAACTGCGCCGCCGGGTCGGCCGCCAGGAGTTGGACCGGCGAGGTTCCCGGCCCGTTCAAGCCCGAGTGCGCCGCCGTGACATTGATATGCACTTCCTCCCAGTCATTCCGCCATCCGAGATCGCCATAGAAATTATAGATGTCGGAGGATTGCAGGTCGCGCCATCCGCCCTGGTGCATAAGGCTTCCGGCCATATAAAGGGCGGTATCGCCGATCTGCTTGCCGTACTGGAATTCGCTCTGGGCCGTCGTGAACGACCCGCCTGAGATATCGCTCTCGAAGCCGTGATAGGTGAACCCGTTCTTCATCTGCACGTTCACTGCCCCACCGAGCGCGTTGAGCCCGAATGCCGGGTTCGAGCCCACGAGGTTCAGGCTGTTGATCGCAAGGTCGGGGATGAGGGCCCAATCGACCGTGTCGCCGAATGCGTTGTTGAAGCGCTCGCCGTTGACATAGACCGCCAGGCCCTGCGGCGTCCCTTGCAGCGGTGACGCCGTGAAACCGTGATAGAGGAGGTCCGGCTGGAACGGATTTCCGGAGGCGGAGCTGAGATTGACGCCGCCGATTTGCTGATTGAGTGAACCGGTGAGATCTGGCACGCCCAGGCGCGAGAGGTCGGAACTGTTCAGCGTGGTCGTCTGGGCCGGAATCGTGTCGGGGTTCACGCCCGAGCCGAGCAGCGGGGTGGGCGCGATGACGTTCACCTCGGGCAGGGCCGTCGCGCCGGGCGAGGGGGTTGGGGCGGTCTGCGCCTGGGCCAGTACCGGCAAGGCAAGTACCGGCAAGGCCAGTACCGGCAAGGCAAGCAGCCCGATGGCGGTCCACGAAAGCTGTCTCATCAACGTTTCCCCTATCGGCGCACGCAATATATCGTGCGTTTCATGCCAACTCTGGCGGCGAAAAAGAGGCTGGTCCATAATACTGATTGCAGGAACACTCGCAGAAATTGCGAATAATTTGCAACAATTGCAAGCCAGCCAGTCGCCGGGGAGGAAAGCGGCGTGATGTCGTTGAAGCTCAGGCTGGTGCTGATCCCATCGATCATCCTGGCCCTCGGGCTCGTTGCGGCCATCGCATTGGAACTGGCCTGGGCGCCTGAGCGCGTGCGTGCCGAGGTCAGCACCGGCATGGAGCTTGGGCGCATCCTGGTCATCGCGGCGGTTGCCGATGCGAGCGCCCTCGGCAGTTCGGCAGCAGCGCTGCAACGGCTGGAGATCGAGCTGCCGAAAGTGCGGCATGTCACGTTCCGGATTGCAACCGGATCGCAAATGATTGCCGCCGGCGAGATACCTGCACTTGATATCGCCCATGCACCGGTGCCGGCGTGGTTCGTGCATTTGCTCGACCCCAGACCGAGAATCGAACTTTTCCCGATCGTGGTGCGTGGTGTAGGAGTCGGGCAGGTGGTGATGCTGTCGAACCCGCTCAACGAAATTGCGGAGATCTGGGAGGAACTCGCCCGGCTCTGCCTGATCCTGATGGCCGCTTCCGGCACCATCGTCGGGCTGATCCTGTGGACGGTGCGGAGGGCGCTTCGTCCGATCGGGGATCTCCAGCGTGGCTTCGACAGGCTCGAGCACGGTGACTATGGGGCCCGACTCGAACCGATCCGCGTGCCGGAGCTGGCGCGGATCGGCGAGCAGTTCAACAGCCTGGCCTGCTCGCTGGCACAGGTGACGGGTGACAATCACCGGCTGATCGATGCCCTGATCAACCTGCAGGAGACCGAGCGCAAGGAGATCGCCTATGAACTGCACGACGAGGCGGGCCCGGTACTGTTCGGCATCCGTGCCGAGGCGGCAGGCATCCTCGGGATCTGCGGGCAGGATGCCGCACGCCTGTCGCCCGTCGCCGAGCGCGCGGAAGCGATCGGGCGCCTGGCGGACGGCATGCAGCGCACCAATGCGCGCATCCTGGCGCGGCTGCGCCCGCTGGCGCTGGACTCGCTTGGTCTTGCCGAGGCATTGCGGGAACTGGTGGCCGGCTGGCAGGAGCAGTGCCCGGAGATCGCCTTCAGCGTGCGGGCAGACGACATCAAGCTGGACGATGGAGCGGCGGAACTGGCTCTTTATCGCGTGGTGCAGGAATGCCTGACCAATGCCGCGCGCCATGCCGCGGCGCGTCGTGTAGAAGTCTGCCTGAAACGCGGCGACGGTAGAGAGGGCGCGATCAATCTCCTGGTGCGCGATGACGGGCGAGGATTGCCGGCCGGACTCCATTTTGGTTTCGGATTGATGGGGATGAGCGAACGCGTGCGCGCATTGCATGGGCAGCTGAGCATCGGCAAGGCGGCGATCGGAGGTGCGGAGATCGCGGTGACGATCCCGCTGGCGGCCGCTGCACTGACATGAGCGAGGCACTCAGCGTCCTCCTGGTCGAGGACCACCCGATCGTCCGCGCCGGCTGCCACCGCCTGCTCGAAGCGTGGGGAAAGACGCGGGTGGTCTGTGCGAGAAACGTCGCGGAAGGGCTGCAGTGCCTCAAGGAAGAGGCCTTCGATCTCGTCATCCTCGATCTCGGCCTGCCCGATGGAGGGGGCATCAATGCACTCAAGCGCATGTTCGCCGCCATGCCGGCGCTGAAGGTCCTGGTCTTCAGCATGCACGAGGAGCCGGTGATGGTGGCCAGCGCGCTCGAGGCCGGCGCGCGCGGCTACGTCAGCAAGAACGACGATCCTGCCGTGCTGCTGGAAGCGATAGCGCGGATCAATGGCGGTGACATCTATCTCAGCCGCTCGGTTGCCCAGAAGCTCGCGTTGATGAATGTACGCCCCGGGCAGGGACCGCTCAGGGGCCTCTCTGCGCGCGAGCGGGAGGTGCTGGCGCTTCTGAGCAAGGGGCAGAGCCTCGCCGAAGTCGCGGGGGCGCTCGGTGTCAGCTATCGGACCGCCGCCGCCATCGCCGCGCAGATGCGTGCCAAGCTCAATCTTCCGAGCATGGCCGCCCTGATCCGGCTTGCGGTCGAGCACGGCTCGGCCGTTGCGGCGGAGAATCGGCCCGGCCTCGGTTGAGCGCCAGCGCCCGGGCGTAGACCGCACGCCGCGGCGCGCCGGTTTCCCGGGCGACCAAGGCCACCGCTTCGCGCACGCTTGTTTTGCGCGCCAGGAGGCGCGCCAGGCGCGCCTCGATTTCGGCCGCTGCCGGCTCGGCGGCCGCCTCTGCCGCCGGGGCGACCACCAGGGTGATTTCGCCGCGTGCCGGTGCGGTGCGGTAGTGCTCGGCGAGTTCCGCCAGAGCGCCACGCCGGACCTCCTCGAAGCGCTTGGTGAGTTCGCGCCCGACCGCGGCCTGGCGCGGGCCGAGCGCGGTCGCCAGATCGGCCAGCGTTGCCGCCAGCCGGTGCGGCGCTTCGTACCAGACGAGGGTGGCGGAAAGGCCGGCCTTCTCCAGCGCCGAAAGGCGGGCGAAGGAGGCGCGGCGCGCCGCCGCGCGCGGCGGGGGAAAGCCGAGAAAGAGGCAAGGCTGCGGCGGCAGGCCGGACAGGGTCAGCGCCATCAGCGCCGCGCTCGGCCCCGGCACCGCGGAAACCGGAACGCCCGCCGCAACGGCGGCACGGAGGAGGCGGAATCCAGGATCGGAGATCAGCGGCGTGCCGGCATCCGAGACCAGGGCGACGCGGCGCCCTGCGGCAAGCAGGCGGAGGATTTCGGGGATGCGATGCGCCTCGTTGTGCTCATGCAGGGCGGAGAGGGGGGCGCCGATTGCAAAAACGCGAGCAAGGTGACGTGTATTGCGCGTATCCTCGCAGAGCACGAGGTCGGCCGCCCGCAACGTGGCCAGCGCGCGTGCACCGATGTCGCCGAGGTTGCCGATCGGCGTGGAAACCAGCACAAGACCCTCGGGCACATGGGTGACCGGGCGGTCGAGGGAAGGAGGAGATGGTTCGTCGGGCATGGCTGGTGCTGGTTTGCAGCCTGGGGCTTGCCGCCTGCACGGTCCAGAGTCCGCTCTACGCACCGGGGCAACCGGCGGGCCTCTACCCGGGCACATCGGGGGCGCCGGCCGGCCGCAAAGTGGCGATCCTGCTGCCCCTCTCCGGACCGCTCGCCGCGGTTGGCCAGGACATGCTGCAAGCGGCCGAACTGGTGCTGCAGCAATCCGGCTCGCCGCCCTTCCAGGCCTATGACACGGCGGGTTCCCCGCAAGGGGCGGCGGGAGCGGCAGGGCAGGCCGTTGCCGGGGGTGCCGGCATCATCCTCGGCCCGCTGACCGGCTCCGACACTGCGGCCGCAGCGCCGGTCGCGCGCAAGGCGGAGGTGCCGATGCTCGCCTTCACCAATGACGAGACAGAGGCGCGACCGGGCGTCTGGGTACTGGGCGTGACCCCGAGCCAGCAGGTGCGCCGGCTGGTCGCAGCCCTGCAATCGCGCGGCAAGACGCGCCTGGCAGCGCTGCTTCCCGAGAGCGATTTCGGCTCTGCCATGCAGACCGCCCTGCAGGCGGCTGCCAGCGCCGCCGGCGAGCCTCCGCCCATCATCCAGACCTACACGCCGGGCATGGCGAGCCTGAACGAGGCGGTGCGGGTGATCTCGGACTATGCCAACCGGCGGGGACCGATCGAGGCCCAGATTCGCGCCGCCCGCGCGCTCGACACGGCGGCCGGAAGAGCCCGTATGAGCGAGCTGAACCGCCTGCCGATCCCCCCACCGCCGTTCGATGCGTTGCTGCTGGCCGCGACCGGCACGACGCTGGAGGAGATCGGCACCCTGTTGCCTTATTACGACATCAACCCGGGCGAGGTGCAGGTGGTGGGGCCGATTCTGTGGCAGGACCCCGCGGTGCGCCAGGGCGCCGCACTCGCAGGGGCTTGGTTTCCGGCGCCGGACCCGGCGGCGCGGCAGCAATTCGCTCAGGCCTATGCCGCCAAGTATGGAGCGCCGCCGCCCTTCCTCGCGGATCTCGCCTTCGATGCGGCGGCGCTGGCGCGCGTATTGGCGGCGGGGCCGGGCTATTCGGTGGCCGCGCTTGCGAACCCGGCGGGCTTCACCGGGGCAGACGGCATCCTGGCGCTTTTCCCGGACGGGCGCGTGAAGCGCGGACTGGCCGTGTTCCAGATCGAGGCCGGGGGCGCATCAAGCCTCCTCGATCCCGCGCCTGCCACGCTCGCCAGCCCGGGAACCTGAGGCCTGCCCAGGCGCCTTGATCTCTGCTGGCCGGCGCTGTTTCTGGCGGCCCCGGCACTGGTCATTCTGGCGACACTCCGGGCCATCGGGAGCCTTGCCTGGGCCCCCTTCCTCGCCGCCACCGGAGCGCTCGCCATCGCGGCCGGCATCCTGGCTCTCGCCTGGCGCGCCGATCTCGAAAATTTCGCTGCCAGGCTGGACCAGTTCGGAGTCGCAGACACTCCGGGCAAGCCGAAAACGCGCCTGCCGCTGCTGGCGCCGCTTGCTGATGCGCTCGGCCGGCTGTCGCAGCGGATCGCCGACCTCGAGACCGGGCTCGCCGAGCGACGGTCGACGGGCGAGGCAATCGTCGAGCACCTGCCGGATCCGGTTTTGGTGCTGGACGCCGGGCACCGCCTGAGAAGCGCCAACAAAGCGGCCATGAATGCGTTCGGGGACCAGGTTGCCGCGGTCCTTCGCCACCCGGACCTGCGCGCCGCGATGGCGCGCGCGCTCGCCGGCGGAGCCTCCGAGGCGGCCGAGATCTCGCTGCCCGTGCCGGTCGAACGGACGGTCCAGGCGACCGTGCTCGCACCTGGGCGGACGGTGCCGGGCGCCACCGTGCTCGTGCTCTCGGACCGCACACGCGAGCGTGCGGTCGAGCGGATGCGCGCCGATTTCGTTGCCAATGCCAGCCATGAGCTGCGGACGCCGCTTGCCAGCCTGATCGGCTTCATCGAGACGCTGCGCGGCCCGGCCGCGGACGATCCGCCCGCCCAGCGCACCTTTCTCGGCATCATGGCCCGCGAGGCGGCACGCATGCAGCGGTTGATCGACGACCTGCTGTCGCTCTCCCGCATCGAGTTGGTCGAGCATCAGCCGCCTTCCGGCAGGGTCGAGCTCGCGGACTTGCTGAACACGCTGCTGCCGGGGTTTGCGCCGCGGCTCGCCGAGCGGCGAACGGAAATGGCGCTTTCCCTCTCCCCCGCTCTGCCCCAGATCATCGCGGATCCGGATCAGCTCAGTCAGGTCCTGCACAACCTCATTGACAACGCCATCAAATACGGCCGCGAGGATGGCCACATCGAGATCCGAGCCGAGGCCAGCGATCGCGGCGTCGTGCTCAGCGTTGCCGATGACGGGCCCGGTATCCCGCGCCAGCACCTGCCGCGCCTGACCGAGCGTTTTTACCGCGTGGACCAGGGCCGCTCGCGCGCGGTCGGCGGCACCGGGCTCGGCCTTGCCATCGTCAAGCACATCGTCAACCGCCATCGCGGCCGCTTCACGATCGAGAGCACGGAGGGGGAGGGAACCACCTGCCGCGTCTGGCTTCCGGCCGCCGGGCAGCCAGAAGATCCATCGGCCTGATCGACGTTCCCCGGGGCCTCTTCGTTCCGCGTGCGGAAGTTCCGCGCCGATGCTGGCCTTCCCGGGAGAGGTCGCCTACCAGGGGCCATGAGCCATGTGCGCACCGTTGCCGTCTTCTGCGGCTCCCGCACCGGGGCGAGCCCGGCCTTCCACCGTGCCGCGGCAACCCTCGGGCGACGGCTGGCCGAGATTGGGGTTGGCGTCGTCTACGGGGGCGGGCAGGTCGGGCTGATGGGCGTGCTTGCCAATGCGGTGCTCGCGGCCGGCGGACGCATCGTCGGCGTGATTCCCGAGATCCTGGTGCGGCAGGAAGTGGCGCACGGGGGACTGTCGGGGCTGATCGTCACCCGCGACATCGCCAGCCGCAAGCAGCGCATGTTCGATCTCGCCGATGCGTTCATTGCGCTACCGGGGGGTATCGGCACGCTCGACGAGACGGTCGAGATGCTGACCTGGAGGCAGCTCGGGCTGCACCGGAAGCCGGTCCTGATCTGCGATGTCCAGGGCTCCGCCGCGCCCCTGGTCGCGTGCATCGAAACCGCGGTGGCGCAGGGCTTTGCCGAGCCTTCATTCCTCGATTTTTTCGAGGTGCTGGCAGGTGTGGAAGCCGTCCTCGCCAGGCTTCAGATGCTCCCGGTGACGAACCGCTCGAGCCAGTGGACGTTGTAGGTGCCGGAGGCGAATTCGGGCACGTCCACGATCTTGCGGAAGAGGGGCAGTGTGGTCTCGATCCCGATGATCGCAAATTCGTCGATGGCGCGGGCGAGCCTGGCGATCGCCTCGGCGCGCGAGCGGGCGTGCACGATCAGCTTCGCGACCAGGCTGTCATAGAATGGCGTGACGACGAGCCCCGCATAGAGTGCGGAATCGACGCGCACGCCGAGCCCGCCCGGAGAATGATAGGCGAGGATGCGGCCGGGCGAGGGAACGAAGCTGATCGGGTTCTCGGCGTTGATCCGGCATTCGATGGCGTGCCCATCGAAGCGGATGTCGGCCTGCCGGTAGCCGAGCGGCTCGCCGGCAGCGATCCGGATCTGCTCGCGCACAAGGTCGATCCCGGTAATCATCTCCGTCACCGGGTGCTCGACCTGCAGGCGGGTGTTCATTTCGATGAAGGCGAACTCCCCGTCCTGGTAGAGGAATTCGAGGGTGCCGGCGTTGCGGTAGCCGATGGCGGCGAGCGCGGAAGTGGCGAGCGCACCGAGCCGCTCGCGCTCGGCGGGCGCGAGGGCGGGGGAGCCTGCCTCTTCCAGGAGCTTCTGATGGCGGCGCTGGAGAGTGCAGTCGCGTTCGCCGAGATGCACCACATTGCCGGCCGCATCCGCCAGGACCTGCAGCTCGATATGCCTTGGGCGATCGAGATATTTCTCGAGGTAGACGGCGTCGTCTCCGAACGCGGCTCCGGCCTCGGCGCGGGCAAGGGCCAGGCGCTCGGCAAGCTCGCGCGGCCCTTGCACCACCTGCATTCCCCGGCCACCACCGCCGGCAGCCGCCTTGATCAGCACCGGATAGCCGAACTGACCGGCCGCTGCTTCGGCAGCCCGGGCATCGGTGATCGCCCGGCTCGAGCCGGGGACCGTCGGCACGCCGTGCGCTGCCATCACCCGCTTGGCCTCGATCTTGTCGCCCATCATCCGGATGTGCTGCGGCTCCGGACCGATGAAGGCGAGATCGTGTGCGGCCACCATCTCGGCGAATTCCGCGTTCTCGGACAGGAATCCGTAACCCGGGTGAATGGCGTCCGACCCGGTGATGATCGCCGCGGACAGGATGGCCGCCATGTTCAGGTAGCTGTCGCGGGCCGGCGGCGGTCCGATGCAGACGCTTTCGTCGGCGAGCCTCACATGCATCGCCTCGGCATCCGCCGTCGAGTGCACGGCCACCGTGCGGATCCCGAGTTCGCGGCAGGTTCGCTGGACCCGCAAGGCGACCTCGCCGCGATTGGCGATCAGGATCTTCTCGAACAAGGCGTTGCCCCCTGGGATTATTCCAGGATCATCAAGGGCTCGTCATACTCCACCGGAGTCCCCGACTGCACCAGCACCCGCGCCACCTTGCCGGCGCGCGGCGCCTTGATCTGGTTGAACGTCTTCATGGCCTCCACCAGGAGCAGCGTCTGGCCGGCGCTCACCGCCTGGCCGGGTGCCACGAAGGGTGGCGCACCGGGCTCCGGGGCCAGGTAGGCGATGCCGACCATCGGGCTTTTGACCACTCCCGGATGGGCGGCGGCGTCCAGGGTTTCCTCCGCCGGCACCGGCTCGGCGGAGGGCATGGGCGGCAAAGGCCCGCCGGCCGACGCGGCTTGAGCCGGCTGGCGGGCGACCCGGATCCGCCCCTCCTTTTCCGCCACCTCGATCTCGGTGAGCCCGGTCTCGACCAGGAGACTCGCAAGGGCGCGGATGGCGTCGGAATCGAACGGCAGTTTGCTCACCCGGCACGCTCCCTCAGGACTGGCTATTGCTATGCTGCACCTCGACGACCGGCAACTCGACGGCCCGGAGCGTCGCCATCGATACGGCTGATGTCGAGGCATTCCCGCACCCGCCGTCCCAGGCCCCGACGGAACGGGGGTGAGGGTGGATCACCCACGAACGAAAGCGGGTACCGGGGATGATGTCGCCCTCGCTGCCGGTCTGTCGGAGGTCGATGGCAAGCCCGGGCTCGATCGCGGTCTCGGCGCCAATCTGTTCAAGATCGTCAAGGGTCTCCGGGCCATGAAGGGCGGGCTCGCCCGGTCCCGAGAGGTTCATGTCCGGGCCGTTCAGAACCGCAACCGGCGGTGGCTCCATATTTTGCGCCTAGCACAGCCCGGGCGATTGGTCCAACGCCCTTGCTTGCCGCATGCGCCACCCATCCCCATACTCGACACATGCGCGATACCCTCGAGCTGACCCTGAACGGAGAACCCCAAACGCTTGAACCGCCGCTCTCGGTGGCCGGCCTGCTTGGCCGCCTCGGGATCGAGTCGCGCAAGGTCGCGGTGGAGCGCAATCTCGAGATCGTGCCGCGCTCTCTTTACGCCGAGACATGGCTTGCCACGGGTGATCAGCTCGAGATCGTGCATTTCATCGGCGGAGGCTGAGATGGACACCCTTCCCCCGGCAAGCCTGGCGCTCGAGGACGGCTGGATGGTGGCCGGAAGGCAGTTCCGCTCCCGCCTGATCGTCGGCACCGGCAAATACAAGGACTTTCGGGAAACCGCCGCCGCACTCGAGGCGAGCGGGGCGGAGATCGTCACGGTCGCGGTGCGGCGCGTCAATCTTGCCGACCCGAAGGCGCCGATGCTGCAGGACCATGTCGATCCGAAACGCTACACCTATCTTCCGAACACCGCCGGCTGCCACACTGCTGAGGACGCCGTGCGTACGCTGCGCCTGGCGCGGGATGCCGGCGGCTGGACGCTGGTCAAGCTCGAAGTGCTCGGCCCGCCACCGACGCTTTATCCTGACATGCCCGGCACGTTCGAAGCCGCCCGGGCGTTGATCGCCGACGGCTTCGAGGTGATGGTCTATTGCAACGACGATCCGGTGGCGGCGAAGCGGCTGGAAGAGATGGGCTGTGCGGCGATCATGCCGCTCGGCGCACCGATCGGCTCGGGACTCGGTGTCCAGAACCCGGCCATGATCCACATGCTGATCCAGCAGGCGAAGGTGCCGCTGATCGTCGATGCCGGGGTCGGCACGGCCTCCGATGCGGCGATCGCGATGGAACTCGGCTGCACGGCGGTGCTGGTCAATTCCGCGATCGCAAAGGCGCAAAATCCGATCGGCATGGCACGCGCGATCAAGGCCGCGGTCGAGGCCGGGCGGCTCGCCCATCTTTCCGGCCGCATTCCCCGCCTCCTGGGTGCGGATCCATCGAGCCCCCTCACCGGCCTCATTCGTTAGACCGGATCCGGCGCCCTCAGGCATCCCCGCCGGGCATGGTGCGCAGGCTCGTCTTCAGAACCTTGCCGTAATTGTTCTTGGGCAGCGAATCGACGAAGCGATAGTGCCTGGGTCGTTTGAAGCGGGCAATGTTGGCAAGACAGAGTGCGTCGAGCTCCGAAACCGAAACTGTGCCGCCGGGTGCGCAGACGACGAAGGCAGTCACCTCCTCGCCCCACGCCGAATGCGGGCGGCCGACGACCGAGCATTCCAGCACTGCAGGGTGGCGCAGCAAGACCTCCTCGATTTCGCGCGGATAGATGTTGGCGCCGCCGCTGATGATGAGGTCCTTGGAGCGATCCTTAAGCGTGAGATAGCCCAGCGAATCGAGAGCGCCGATATCGCCGGTCCAGAGCCAGCCCGCGCGCAATGCTGCGCTCGTGGCGTCCTGGTTGCCCCAGTAGCCTTCCATCACGCAGTCGCTCTTCGTGATCACCTCGCCTGCCTCGTCCGCCGCCACGTCGCGCCCCGCCGCATCGACGACGCGCACCGCAACGCCGGTGCGCGCCACGCCGCAGGAGCCGAGCCGCGCCAGGTGCGCAGCACCACCGTCGCCCACGTGGTCGCGTTGCGAGAGGCCGGTGATCGTCATCGGGCTCTCGCCCTGGCCGAACAACTGATAGAGGCGCGGACCGAAACGATCGAGCGCGCGAACGAGGTCGCTCACGTACATCGGGCCGCCGCCATAGATCAGCGTGCGGAGACCTTCGGTGTCCGCCTCGGAGCGCGTGGCCTGCAGAAGCCGCGTGACCATGGTGGGCGCGGCGAAGAGCGAAACCTTGCGATAGCGTGCGAATCCCGCCAGCACCTCAGCAGGGTCGAAGCCCGGCAGAATCACCTGCTGCCCGCCCGCCAGGAGGTGCGGCAGCGAGTAGAGACCGGAGCCGTGCGAGAGCGGAGCTGCGTGCAGCATCACGTCCCCCGGTTCGACGCGCTCGATATCGGCGAAATAGGCGGACGACATGAAAAGAAGCGCCCGGTGCGACAGCATGGCGCCCTTCGAGCGTCCGGTGGTGCCACTGGTATAGAAAAGCCAGGCGATGTCGGCGGCTGCCGCCTCGGCACAATCGATTGCCGGCGCATCGAGCATCGTCCGGTAGGCCTGGCTGCCAACGACACGAAGCGGCGTCCTCGGCATGACGGCTCGGAGTTCGTGGGCGATTCCCTCGTACAGCGCCTCGCTGGCGAAGAGCGCAGAAGCGCTGCAATCGACAACGACCTGCGCCACCTCTTTCGGGTGCAGCCGAGCGTTCACCGGCACGGCAGAGAGCCCGGCGGTCCAGCACGCGAACAGGAGTTCCAGGAACTCGGGGCGGTTTTCCATCGCGAGCACGATCCGCTCGCCGCGGCCCGGTGCGATCCGGCGCAATGCGCCGGCCAGGCGGCGCACGCGATCCGCCATCTCGCCGAAGCTGATCTCCCCGCCCCGGAAGCTGATCGCCGGCGCCGAAGGAATTGCCCGGGCACGGTTGAAGAAGCTGGCCGCGATGTTCGTCATGGCGTGCTCTTGCGGGCAGGGCGAGAGAGACGATCATGCGCCGCCGCCACCGCGCTGTCACCGTCGCCACGGCCGCCCGCGCCCGGCCGGTACCCTGCCCGACCTCAGGCACCGAATGGCCCCACCCGGTCGGCATGCCCGGGGCGCCGCCGGCAACCCCTCGACACAGCCCGCGAACCGTGATTCGCTGCCGCCCGGCCGGACCGGAGAGCCACACTCCACCTCCGCGAGGGGGGATTCTCCGTCCCTGCCAAAGCAGAGTCGAATCGGACAAGAAATTGATGATACAGCAAAACGAAGACCTGCCATGAAGTACGAGAAATGCCGGTCAGTCTCGATCGTATCAGCGACCCGATGCGAAACGCTGGTTGCGGAGGGCGCGATTCTGGCGGCTTGCCCATCTGGTGGCGGGAACAACATGACCTTCGGCAGAAGACTGGCTTTCGGAATCCTCGTTGCGGTACTGGCGCTCGGCTTCACGCGCGCCCCGGCCGCCGCCGGAGAGGCCAGCACGGCAAATGACGGCATCGCACTCAGCAATTCCTATTCGGCCAATAGCTGGCGCCAGACCATGCTGCGCATGTGGCGCATATCCGCAAACCAGGCGATCGCCGGCAGGGTCATCGCCAGGACAACGGTGACCGACGCGGACAATTCCGCCGCCCGGCAGGCGGCCCAAATCCAGGGTCTCATCCAGGCAGGCTGGAACGCAATCGCGATCGACGCGGCGTCGCCGACCATGCTGAACAGCGTCATCCAGCAGGCGTGTGATGCCCATATCGTCGTCGTCGTGTTTGACCGCCTCGCCACCGCACCTTGTGCGTACAAGGTTGCGTTCGACTACGAGTCGCTGGGGCACATCGAGGCCTGGTGGGTCGCTAACAACCTGCATGTCGCAAACACGGTGCTGGAAGTGCGCGGCATTCCCGGCACCGCGATCGACGCCCAGATTCACGAAGGAATTGTAAAAGAATTGTCGAACTACCCTAACATCGTTCTCATCGGCTCGGTTGACGGCGACTGGACGGAATCCGCTGCCCGGCAGGCGATTGCAGGCATCTTGCCCACGCTGCCGGACGTGGACGCCATCGTCACCCAACGAGGGGGCGATGCGTACGGCGTCTATGAAGCCTTCCAGACCGCCCACCGCAAGCCGCCGGTGATCGTCATGGGTGACCGGCAGGATGAACTCGCGCTATGGAAGAAGCTCTCCCAGGCTCCCGGCGGGTACTCGACAATCTCCATTTCCCAACCCCCCGGGGTCTCTTCCATCGCCTTCTGGGTCGCGCGGCAGATCCTGGCCGGAAAAGAGGTGCCGAAGACCATCATCGTCCCATGGCTCGAGATCGCCCCGGATGACCTCGATGCGTGGCTCAAGGTCGTTCCGCCTGGAGGCGTGGCAAGCCCGCTCTACAGCCAGCATTGGACGGAGCAGTTGATCGCCGCCACGCTTGCGCACAAGCACTTGCCCGCAACGCCCGCCCCGAAAGCGCTTCCATAGTTTGTTACGGTCCCTGGCCGGACCGAGCTATTCCGTAAGGCCCTTGGAGAGAGCCCGGCCGTCCGGCACCCGGAATCACGCATGGGCGGCACCGGCGCTCCGTTGGCCCGGATCGGGTAGAATGCGGGCCTTCCTCGGATCGAGGCTCCGTGCAGCCGCTTCGAAAATCAGGATACATCAGCGGAGAGAATGGGCGAACCTGTGCACGGCCGCCGATCAGGCGGGTATGGTGATGTCCGACACCGCAAAGATCTTCCACCCGGAAGGGGTGCGGGTCAGGGCATAAAAGGCCGAGACCGTCTCTATCGGCGAGCCGTCCGCCCGCACGCGTGTCGCCTGGCGCAAGATCAGATGCGCCTTGTCGGTAGACGCACATACCACCTCATACGAGAAATCCCGCGTGTCGTGCCACTGCCTGGCGGCCTTGAGTGCAGCCGGTTCGACGGGAAAGGTATCGACCAGGGTGGTCTTGCCAGCTCCGATACAGGCCAGCGGATATTGAATGAGCCGGTCGAGCGCGCGGACATCGTTTGCGCGGAACGCGGCGAGATAAGCCGTGTAGGCAGCAAGCACCTCATCCCGAATGCCTTCATCCACGGCCATGCCTTCCACCTGCGAGCTTCTGAGCGGTCAAATTGACGGAACCCGTCCTCTCTGTCGAGCGCTGGAGCCGGAGGCTCCCGACATGCCAGGCAGCACAGAATTCAAGACTTTCGGAACGAACGACAAGGGTTTTTGCGTGCCAGAAGCCTGTTTGTTCCACTTTCGTTGATGCCGTAGTAAGCTAAGTACATGAGTACGGAACCAGAGAAGGCGGAAGACTTCGCGGCGCTCTACCAGCGAGCGTTTAAGGACTTCGGGGCGAGCGCCCTTTGGAGCAGCCGACCCGTGCCCAATCCGACGCCAGAGGACGCGCTGGCAATCACCGGCAGCCTGCGGCTGGAGGGCGATTTGCGCGCCCGGCGGCTGGCTGAGCAGATTGAAAAGGCATGTCGCCGTGCCCCTCGCTAAAATCCAATCGGATATTTTACGCCTGCTTGCCGCGCATCGCGACCCGGAGAGCGACGTTGCGGACAGCACACCCCTGAATGTGAACGCGCCGCGCTATTCCGGCGACATCGACGTGTTCCACCACCGTGAGGAACGAGTGGCCCGCGCCGCACAAGAGGACGGAGCCGTGCTGCAAGCCAAGGGTTACGACTTGCAGTGGCTTCGGCGAGAATCAACCATGTATTCAGTCGTCGCCAGCAAGGGCGGGGAGACGACCAGGCTTGAATGGGTTGTTGACGCTGATTATCGGTTTTTCCCGACGATGAAGGATGACACGTTGGGGTATGTGCTGCATCCGATTGACCTTGCCGCCAACAAAGTGATGGCCGCCGCCGGGAGGCGGGAGCCGCGTGATCTGGTGGATTTGCTCACAATCCACGACCGCCTTCTTCCACCTGGGGCCGCCGTGTGGGCCGCTGTCGGGAAATCGCTTGGCTTCACTCCCGAGAGCCTCATCAATGAAATGCGCCGCCTTGGCCGTTACACGAAGGCGGATTTCCGGCGCCTGGCGAGCGATCCGCCGGTTGATCCAGCGGCAACCATGGCCCGTGTGCGGCAGGTTCTTGAGGAAGCAGAAACCTTCGTCAAGCGAATGCCGACTGAAAAGGTTGGTTTGCTATTCCTGCAAGCGGGCAACGTAGTGCAGCCCGACCCTGACCGGCTGGACGCCTATCAGACCCACGCGGGACAGCGGCGCGGCCAGTGGCCGAGCAGCCCGGAAATCACCGCCGCCATGTTCGAGCGATACGACAAAAGGCCAAGCCCGTAGTTGTCATCATTCAAGATATATGAAGCGCTCCCGTTATGGTTAATGATAACCGAGGCCCGGCTTTTGTGTGTCGGGATGGCCGGAAACCCCGCAGCGGCAGCCCATCCTGCATTTCGCCCCGGCGGACGCTGGCGGGCATCAGGCCCTCAAGGCAGGCCAGCCACCCATTATAGCACGACCACATGCCGCACTGCCCGGTTTGTGATACAATTGAAAGGCTATGACGGAGAAACCGCAAGACGATCCTGTATTGAAGAGCTTCCGCGCAGCCGTAACCGAAATCTACGGCGACCGGCTTGAGCGCGTGGTGCTGTATGGCTCCCGCGCGCGCGGCGGGGCCCGCGAAGATTCCGACTATGACGTTGCGGTGTTCCTGCACGACTACACTCCCGGCACATCGACCGAACTGTATCGGCTCGCCGACCTTGGCACCGCTTTTCTTGCTGACACCGGAGCAGCCATTAACGCCATGCCGTATCCGGCAGGCTACTACAACGATCCGCGCGTGCCGCTCATGCATGCGATCCGCGCCGAAGGCATCGACCTGTGAAGGCACCGACGAGCGCCTTTCTCGACAAGGCCCGCGAGCTTCTTGCTCAGGCCGAAACAATTTATGGTGTCGGACTCTATGAGCCAGCCGGTCGCACCGCCTACCTCGCCGGGTTTCACGCGGCGCAAGCCCTGCTATTCGAAACCAGTGAATGTTCCTTCAAAACGCATGACGGTGTAAACCGGGAGCTTCACCGACTGCTAAGGAACGAGCCGCGCGTTAGCGATGACATCCGCGCTTTTCTGGGCCGCGCATACCGTCTCAAGGAGATAGCGGATTATCTCACCGGCCCCGGCGCGCGCATTTCCCCAGAGATGGCCCGCGAAGCCATCGACAGCGCCAGACGGTTTGTCGAATGCATTGCGGGTTTGATGCCAGTCCCGCCGGAACCTGACCGCTCCCGATAAAAGCCCTCGCCTACGCGGACGGCGGGGGCAACGACGAAGACGCCCGCCGCAGCCGAAACCGTGAACGCCCCGCCGTGTTTCGAATATCAAGACTTTCGGAAACTCCCTTCGCTTCTGCCCGATCAAGTGGTTGCAGATGTCGAAACATATGACCGGAAAGAGCCCGCCGGCCAATTCCTGCCGGCCGTGGCTCGCTGCCTTGCTCAGGAAGGAACGGACATACGGTCTTACCGCATGCCGATTCGAGCGATCCGCGGGCGCCAGTCATCCCAGCCCCAACTGCACCCCTGCCCGAGCCCTGCCGGGTCCGCAGAAATCTCGCGGTTCCGCCCGCGCCCGCTCTTCCCGGCCAAGCCCTCGGCAGCATTCACGAACGCACACCTGGCGAACCGCCGCGCCCGCCGCCTCTCCGAACCCGGCGGCCTCGGCTGTGCCGGACGAAGCCGGCCCGACGCTCCTGGGCGGGCCGGCCGTCACGCCGGCGGAGCCTCCTCAGGTCCGGCGGAACAGGGCGTCGGCGGCGCTCAGGTGGCTCTGTTTCCGGGTCATCTCGGCCTCGACGCGGAGAATCTCGGCCCGCAATTCCTCGCGGTAGGCGGCAAGCTCCGCCACACCCATCGGCTCGAGGCGAAGCGGTTGAAGCCGGCCTGGCGGTGGTTTCGGCGCCTCGTCTTCCTCAATCATTCTCTTCTCCCAGGCCGGCCAGCACCGTTCATATTAGACCGGGTTCTGGCCTTGACCGCTCCCGGGGGCAGGGACCATATCGGCCGGGTGATGGGCCGACGCGGCGAGAGGTGATCCACGCCCGGCGACAGCTTGCACACACAACGGGAATTGTGATGGCACTGCCACTGATGCCGAAAGCCACCGCCGTGTGGCTGATCGAGA
>JASHOF010000164.1 GCA_030041255.1 Acetobacteraceae bacterium | reverse complement strand
CGTGGTATTCCATGACGACTTGGCCCGCCTGCGCACCGGCCATGGGCCGCAGAACATGGCCGTCATCAAACACCCCGCCCTCAACCTCCTGTCCGCAGCAAAACCAACCAATAGCCTGAAAAACCGCCGCAAACGCGCCGGCTGGAACTCGGATTACCTCGCCGCCCTCCTCAGCCGAACCGCGTAATCCATTCACTCGATTCCCCTGCCGCCCACCGCGACCGCTTCATCCAGGCACCGACGCGGGCAGGTGTCCGAAAATCGCACCCAACCCCGTCCCGCGCTTCGCCGACTTCAGCCGCTCGGACCGTTGGCATGACTCTCCGAAGGCTGGGTGCCGATCGGGATCTCCCGTGCCTCGGCAGCCCCCGGCTGCTCGCCAAGCCCGGCTGGCTGCCCGTCTCCCTCGCCATCCAGTCCGTCCCGCTCGCCCTGATAGCGCGGCCCCGGGCCCTGCGGCGGCAGCATCTGGCCCTGCTGTGCCTGGTTCATGGCATTCATGATGCGGAAATAGTGCTCGGCGTGCTGGAAATAGCTCTCCGCCATCACCCGGTCGCCCCCACTCGTCGCATCGCGCCCGAGCTGCAGATACTTTTCGAACAATTGCTGCGCCGTGCCGCGGATGCGCAGATCCGGCCCGTTGCTGTCGAACACATGATTGCGATTGAGCGGAATTCCTCCGCTATGCTGCCGCATGCCGCCACCGCCGTTCCCGCCACGGTGACTCCGCCCGCGCATCCGTTTGATGTTCATGCCTGCGTTGCGCCTTCCTGTTCGCAGCCCACCTCGCCGGTGGCACGGCCACTGCCTTTTCCCACCCCGATGGTGGACAAAGGCACCTCTTCGAGCTTGGCTTCCTTGCCACGCTCCACTGCGGGCTTCGGTTCACTCCTCCTGGGGCGGGGAGTACCGATCATCCCACCCGGAGCTCCGGAGTCGGCCGCACCCGGCGGCCTCACCTCGGCGCGCAAGCTAGCCGCCCCGTCCTTCCCTGCCAAACGATTTTTTTGTACCGCCCACGGCCAGCTCCACCGCCCGCGGGATGCCCGAAAGATCGGCACTGACACCCCGCACTTCGAGCCCCGCCGCCCGCGCCAGTCCGATGACGGTCGCGCCCGCCCCCGCCCCGATCTCCACGATCGCCACCCCGTTCAGCGCCAGCAGTCGCGGCAATTCCGGGAAGATCGCCCGATATGCATCAAGCCCGTCCACCCCGCCATCGAGCGCGCTCGGAGGCTCGAAAAGCGCCACTTCCGGCATCAACTGGCCGATCGCCCCCCGCTCCACATAAGGCGGATTGGCCACCACCAGCTCGAACCTTTCCGCCATCGCCATCGCCCAGTCGCCCACCAGGAACGAGGCCCGCCCGCTCAATCCGAGCGCCCGCGCATTGCCATCCGCAAGCTGTGCCGCCGCCGCCACCCGATCGGTCCCGACCCCGAAGGCGCCCGCAAACTCCGAAAGCAGTGCCAGCAGCAAGCTGCCGGTGCCGGTCCCGAGATCGAGAATCCGCCGCACCGTCGTACGCTCCGGGAAAGCCTTCAGCGCCGCCTCGATGAGCGTCTCGCTCTCCGGGCGGGGAATCAGCGTGGCCGGCGAAACGGTAAAGGACAGGCTCCAGAACTCGCGCCGGCCCACGATCAGCGCCAGCGGCTCCCGCCTCTCTCGCCGCTCCACCAGCGCCTTGAATCCGTCCCCCGGATCGGCCTCCTGCGCCGCCGTCGGGCCGCTTGCCCCTGCCCGCGCGTGCGCCAGCAGCAGCCGCACCTCGCGCTCCACCTCCTCGATCCCGGCCGCGCGAAGCCGCGCCACCGCCTCTTCCGGTGTCAGTGTCACCTCCATCCGCCACGCCCACTGCCCCGCACTCCCCTGACCGAGGGGGACGGCGCTTGACCGGAATCGCGAAGCGATCCAGGAGCACGTAAAGCCGTTCGGTCAAGCAAAGGCCGAAACACGTCCGGTCATTCTTGACATGCTCTGCGTCGCCATGTTCCGCGACCCGATCGCTCGCAATGAGCCGCCCCGCCCGCCATGAACCCCGTGGTCAACGCCTTCCTGCTCATCTATGCCGGCCTCTTTCCGATCGTGAATCCGGTCGGAGGCGCGCCGCTCTTTCTTGGCGCCACCCGTCATTGTTCCGACGAGGAACGTCACCTCCTCGCCCGCCGCGTCGGCATCAACAGCCTTTTCCTCCTGCTCGGCTCGCTCTTCTTCGGCGCCGCCGTTCTGGAATTCTTCGGCATTACGCTGCCGGTGGTGCGTATCGCCGGCGGCCTCGTCGTCAGCGTCTTCGGCTGGACGCTGCTGCAAAGCGGCGGCCATATCGAAGACCGTTCCGTCGGCGCCCAGCCCGGAAGCCACCTGGACGCCTTCTATCCCCTCACCATGCCGCTCACGGTCGGTCCCGGCTCGATCTCGGTCGCGATCACCCTCGGCAGCCAGCGCCCTCTCGGCCTGCACGATTTCACTACCCTGGCACTGCCCACTCTCGGCGCTGTTGCCGGCCTCATCGCCATCTCGGTAACCATTTACGCCTGCTACCGCTTCGCCGAGCGCCTCGGCGACGTGCTCGGCGAACGCGGCACCAACGTGCTCACGCAACTCTCCGCTTTCATCATGCTCTGTATCGGTATCCAGATCCTCTGGACCGGAGTGGCCGCACTCATCCACCCGTAACCCGTGCACCTGCTGAACGCATCTTAGTTTTACTATGTCATAAACTTCTTGACTGATTCGATTCGGGTCTGTCAGGCGTGGAGATTCTCACTCATGGAGGCGGGGTGTGGGTCTCGGAAGCGACAGGCGGAGCAACGAATCACGGTTCTCGGCGTATGTCGAGGGCTTATCGGCCGCGCTCGGGCATGCCGACCGGGTGCGGCCATTCCGTGCCTATTGCATAGGGCTGTTG
>JASHOF010000017.1 GCA_030041255.1 Acetobacteraceae bacterium | reverse complement strand
AAGGGCGAACTCGCCTCCGACGTTGCCGTCATCACCGATACCGGCATGTGGAACATCGACACCCCGGCCCTGACAACCCGGCTGCGCGGCATGGTGTACACGGAGATCACGCTCAAGGGCCCGGATCGCGATCTCCATTCCGGCATCTTCGGCGGCTCGGCACTCAACCCGATCAATGCGCTGACGCGAATCCTCGGGCACCTGCACGACGCCGAAGGCCGCGTCGCCATCCCCGGCTTCTATGACGACGTCCGCCCGCTCGATCCGGCGATCGCGGCGCAGTGGCGGGGCCTCGGCTTCGATGAGTCCGCGTTCCTCGGGGCCATCGGGCTTCAGCATCCTGCGGGTGAGCACCACCGCTCGGGCCTGGAGCGGCTCTGGGCACGGCCGACCGCGGATCTCAATGGCATCTGGGGTGGCTACACGGGCCATGGGAGCAAGACCGTGATCCCCTCCGAGGCTTCGGCCAAGCTTTCCTTCCGTCTGGTTCCCGACCAGGACCCGGAGAAGATCGTGGCCTGCCTCAAGCGGTTTCTCGCTGCGCACGCGCCGGCCGATGCAAAGATCGAGGTCGAGGTGTTCGGTGCGTCACGCGCGATCGAAGTTCCGCTCGACACGCCCTTCGTGCGTGCGGCCGGCACGGCGCTCGCCGAGGAGTACGGCCGCACGCCGGTGATGATGGGCTGCGGCGGCTCGGTTCCGGTGGTCGAATCGCTCTCCCGCGCGCTCGGCATTTCCTCGCTGCTGATGGGCTTTGCCCTGGAAGACGACCAGGTCCACAGCCCGAACGAAAAGTTCGAGCAACGCTGTCTCGAACACGGCATCCGCTCGCACGCGCGCCTGCTCGCCGCATTCGGCTGAGAGAGGGGAATGGCCGGGTACATTCTGGCGCTCGACCAGGGCACCACTTCGACTCGCGCCATCCTGTTCGCCGCCCCCGCGCTTTCGCCGATCGCCGAGGCACGCCGGGAACTGCCGCAGATCTATCCCGCGCCGGGGCAGGTCGAGCACGACCCGGAAACGATCTGGCGGGACTGCCTTGCCGTGCTGGCCGAGGCGATGGCTGCCGCGGGGCCGGCGGAGATTGCAGCGCTCGGCATGACGAACCAGCGCGAGACGACCCTGCTATGGGACCGCGCAACCGGAAAGCCGCTTGCCAACGCCATCGTCTGGCAGGATCGCCGCACGGCGGAAGCATGCGCGAGGCTTGCGGAGCATGAACCGCTGATCGCGGGGCGGACGGGCCTTGTTCTCGATCCCTATTTCTCCGCGACCAAGCTGGCCTGGCTGCTCGATCATGTCGAAGGCGCGAGAACGGCTGCCGAGGCCGGGCGGCTCGCATTCGGCACCATCGACTGCTTCCTGCTGTTCCGCCTCACCGCAGGCGCGGTGCACGCGACCGATGCGACCAACGCCTCGCGCACGCTTCTTTACGACCTGCACAAGGGCGAGTGGGATGACGAGTTGCTGCGCCTGTTCGGCATCCCCCGCGCGGTGCTGCCCGAGATCCGCGATTCTGCCGCTGATTTCGGCACCACCCGGCTTCCGGGCGGAAGAATACGAATCGGCGGCATCGCCGGCGATCAGCAGGCGGCGACACTCGGCCAGGCCTGCATAGCACCCGGCATGGCCAAGGCCACGTACGGAACCGGCGCGTTCCTCCTGCTCAACACCGCTGAGCGGCCGGTTGCCTCGAGGAACCGGCTCATTTCGACGGTGGCATGGCAGCTTGCAGGCCGGCGCACCTACGCGCTGGAAGGGGCGATATTCAACGCCGGCACCGCCGTGCAATGGCTGCGTGACGAACTCGGCGTGATTGCGACCGCTGCCGAGGCGGGCCGGCTTGCGGCACAGGCGCCGGCCGATTCCGGGGTCTCCTTCGTGCCCGCTTTCACCGGCCTCGGCGCGCCCTGGTGGGATCCCGAAGCGCGGGGTGCGCTGTTCGGTATGACACGCGCAACCGGACGGGCGGCGATCGCCCGCGCGGCGCTCGAAAGCGTGGGGTTCCAGACCGCCGACCTGCTGACGGCGATGGCAGGAGACCTCGGTGGCTGGCCCGAGACGGTGCTGCGCGTCGATGGCGGCATGGCAGCCTCCGACTGGACGATGCAGTTCCTGGCCGACATCACCGGTGCTGCGGTCGATCGGCCGGCGATCACCGAAACGACGGCGCGTGGCGCGGCCTATCTCGCTGGCCTGAACGCCGGCCTTTGTCCGGAGCCCGCTCGCTTTGCGGAAAGCTGGGTCGCGGAGCGCCGCTTCACGCCGACCATGGCGGCGGCGGAACGAAGCCGCCGCATCGCGGATTGGCAGGAGGCCGTGCATCGCGCACTCACTCCCACACGAAGACAGGGAGTGTCGCGACCGGGCTGAGCCCGGCCCGGCTTGCCAGTTCCCCGGCCGTCCCGTGGCAACCGCCGAGCCGCCCGGCGTCAATGCCCCCGAGCACCCAGGCCGAAGCGATTCCGGCCGCAGCGGCGCCGGCGATGTCGGTCTCGAGCGCATCGCCCACGGCGAGCACCCGCTCCCGCGGCAGCCCCAGCATCGCCAGCACCGGCGCATAGACCGCTGGATCCGGTTTTCCCACTCTCTGCACAACGCCCCCGAGTTCCTGGTAGCGGTCGGCGAGCGCACCGGCGCACAAGACCCTGACACCGCCGCGGATCACGACGCGGTCGGGGTTGGCGCAGATCATGTTCAGGCGCGCCGCCCGACAGGCGCCGAGCACCGGCTCGAACTCTTCGATGAGCGTCGGGTTATGCTCATCGTCGGGGCCTGTGTTCAGCACGAATTCCGCCGCAGCGGGACGCTCCACGCGCTGGTAATCGAGACCTTCGATCACGTTGCGATCGCGCTCCGGGCCGAGATGAAAGACGCGCCGCCCGAGGGCTGCGAACCACGGATCATCGCGATCCCGCAACATGCGCCACGTTGCCTCCCCGCTCGTCATCACGCCGTCATAGAGCGCGCCGGCAATTCCCATCGCATCCATCGCGGCGGCGGCCGCCGCGGCGCGACGGGGTGCGTTGGACAGAAGCACCACTTTCTTTGCTGCCTGCCTGAGCCGCGCGAGGCATTCGATCGCGCCCGGATAGGGGGTCACGCCGTCGTGCAGGACGCCCCACAGATCGACGATGAAGCCGTCATACTCGCGGGCGAGCGCCCTCATTCCCGGGAGATGCCGCATCAGGCGGCGCGCGCAACTCTCCCCGCCCCGACTTGACGTTCCGCGTCAACGCCGACGGCCTCTGCAACCGACCGGAAGCCCTTCTTACGCAGCGCGGCGGCGAGTTCTCGTTTGATTCGCGGTATCAGCGACGGTCCTTCGTAAGCAAACGCGGTGTGAATTTGCACGAGGCTCGCTCCGGCACGGATTTTCCCGAGTGCCTCGATGCCGCTGGAAACGCCGCCGCAGCCGATCAGCGTGAGCCGGCCGCCCGCCAAACGGAATGCACGCGCCAGGACAGCCGTCGAGAGCGCATAAAGCGGGGCGCCGGAGAGGCCGCCGGTTTCCGTCGCGTGCCGCGAGCGGAGGCCTGGCGGTCGCGTGGTGGTGGTATTGCCGACGATCAGCCCCGCCGCGCCGCTGGCAATCGCCGTCTCCACGACTGCGGCCAGTTCTTCATGCTGGAGATCCGGGGCGATTTTCACGAGGATCGGCGGTCGTTTCGGTACCGCTGACATGATGGCCGCCAGGATCGCGGAAAGCCGCGGCGCGGTTTGCAGATCGCGGAGTCCAGGCGTATTCGGCGAGGAGACATTGATCGCCACATAATCCGCGTAGGGTGCGACAGCGGCGACGAGCACCGGATAATCGCGTTCCGGCACCGCGCCCTCCTTGTTGATGGCGACGTTCACGCCGAGCACGGCGGGCCGCTCCCCAAGGTCTGCCAGGCGCGAGCGGACTCGCTCGATGCCCTGACTGTTCATGCCCATGCGGTTAACCACGGCGCGATCTTCGACCAGACGGAAAACGCGGGGGCGCGGGGAGCCAATCTGCGCCAGCGGCGTGACACTGCCCACTTCAACGGAACCGAAGCCAAGCCGCATCAGCGAAAGGGCGGCTGCGGCGTCCTTGTCGAACCCGGCCGCGAGGCCGATCGGATTACGAAATGGCTTCCCGAGGGCTCTCACACCGAGTACCGGGTCGTCGGGGGTCGTGTCTGCGCGAACCAGTCCGAGCCTGAGGGCGAGAAGAGCCAGATCGCGCGCCCGCTCCGGGTCGACCCGGCGGAGGAGGCTCAGCATAGCCGACTCGGCTCGTTCGCGCATGGGTTCTCCCTCGTATACAGGGTTCCTGCACCACCCGGGAAGGAATGGCAAACAAAGTTCAGGCCCGCTTGCCGGACCTCGCCGCCGGCCGCAGACTTTACCGACCGATGTACAATGAACCGTATCTCGAAACCTGCTGCCGTGCCTCTCTGCATCGGGTTGTACTGGCCGGGGCGCCCGGCCGGCCGGATGGGCTCAAGGATGGCCCTTGCCTCGCCCGGCTGGCCGGCATGGGCCTGGTCCGGCGACGTGCCGACGGGCGCTACGAGATGACCGACGCCGGGCGAAGCCGGCATGCCGCGGAAATCCTGAAGCACGCGGCCGCGCCCAGCCACTGAGTGCCTTTGCCACAATCGCGCCGCAATCGGCCCAAAGAGTTTCAACCTCCTATTGGCCGCCTGCACCGTACCCTCCTGGGCGAGAGCCATGCAGCACAAGGACATCTGGCGAGCGCTCGACACGCTCGCGGCCGAACACGGCCTTTCGGTCTCCGGTCTCGCCCGTCGCGCAGGGCTCGACCCCACCACCTTTACGCCCGCCAAGCGCCGCCTGCCGGACGGCCGCGCCCGTTGGCCGAGTACGGAAAGCCTGGCCAAGGTGCTGGAGGCGACCCGGACCCCGATCGATGCCTTCACAGCGCTGGTCAGCGGGGCGCGTGCGCTCCCCACCTCCTCTCCCCGCAGCGGAGCCCGGCGCCTTCCGCTGTTGTCGAACCCCGCCGAAGCGGAAGGCTTCTTCGACGCCACCGGCCGCCCCGTTGGCGGCGCCGCAACCGAGATTCCGTTACCTGGAGTTGGCGATCCCGCCGCCTACGCGGTGGCATTGGCAGACGACGAGATGGCACCGGTCTTCCGCATCGGCGATATCGTCATCGCCTCGCCGGCGGCGCCGATCCGCCATGGCGACCGCGTCGTGGTACGGCTTGCGCAGGGCGCGCTCGTGGTGCGCGAACTGATCGAACGCGCGGCGCGGCGCCTCGTGCTTCGCCGTCTCTTTCCCGCGCCGGCCGAATTTCCGGTCGATCCGTCCGAGGTCGCGTTCCTGCATCGCATCGTCTGGGCCAGCCAGTAAGACGCCACGTCCCTGCGGACGGCATCCGGAAAGAATCGACATGGAACTGCGCAATCTCGGCCGCTCCGGCCTTCGGGTCTCCGCGATCGGGCTCGGCTGCAACAATTTCGGCGGCCGGATCGACCTCGAGGCAGCACGTCGCGTCGTTCACAAGGCGCTGGATTCCGGCATCACCTTTTTCGATACCGCGGACGTGTACGGTGAACGCGGCGGCTCCGAGACCTGCCTCGGCCGGATTCTGGGCGAACGGCGGAAGGAGATCGTGCTCGCCACCAAGTTCGCGTTGCCGATGGACGATTCGGGCAGGCTTCAGGGCGCATCGCGGCGCTATATTTTTCAGGCAGTGGAGGCCAGCCTGGAGCGCCTTGCCACCGACTGGATCGACCTCTACCAGCTGCACCAGCCGGATCCGCTGACCCCGATCGAGGAAACGCTCGGGGCGCTCGACGATCTCGTGCGGGCCGGCAAGATTCGCTATGTCGGCTGCTCCAATCTCCCGGCTTGGCAGGTCGCCGAGGCACAGGGCACCGCGCGCGCACTCGGCATTGCCGGCTTCATCTGCTGCCAGGACGAATATTCCCTCGTTGTCAGATGGATAGAGGCCGAACTGATCCCCGCGGTCGAGCATTTCGGGCTGGGACTGGTGCCGTATTTCCCGCTGGCGTCGGGCCTCCTGAGCGGAAAGTACCGGCGCGACATGGCACTTCCCGCCGGCACGCGGCTTGCCAAAATGGAGAATTTGCGTCGCAGGTTCCTCGGTGACGCCAACTGGCTGCGCGCCGAAAAGCTCTCGGAATTCGCCGCCGCGCGCGGCCACACCCTGCTCGAACTGGCCATTTCCTGGCTGCTTGGCCGCCCCGTCACGGCCTCGGTCATCGCCGGGGCGAGCACGCCGGAGCAGGTCGGGCAGAATGCGATAGCGGGCGGCTGGCGCCTGACGGCCGAGGATCTGGCCGAGATCGACCGCCTGACCACCTGAGGCGACCGAACGGTCTTGACATGCCGATGATATATCTTATCTATAGATATATCGAAACTGCTTCTCCAGGAGCTTCCATGTACGCCAACCCCACTTCCGACGAGTCCTATGGCTGCTGCCACCCCGGGCGCCGCTACATGCGGGCCATGTTCCGCGCCCGCTACGGCCATGGGGGCGGGCGGATGTTCGGCCAAGGTGCTCTGCGCCTTGTCATCCTGCGCCTGATCGCCGACCAGCCGCGGCACGGCTACGAGCTGATCAAGGAGATCGAGGGCCGCCTGGGCGGCGCCTACACTCCGAGCCCGGGCGTGATCTATCCCACCCTGACCCTGCTCGAGGAGCAGGATCTGATCCGCCTTGCTCCCGGTGGCGCTGAAACTGCCGGAGAGGGTGGCAAGAAACGCTACGCGATCACCGAGGCAGGCCAGCGCTTTCTGGCCGAGAACGAAACCGAGGTCGGCGCCATTTTTGCCCGCATGGCGGAGGCCGGTGCCGGAGGTGCGGCCGGGCGTGCCCAGTTGTTTCGCGCGATGCACAATCTGCGCACGGCGCTGCGCCTTCGCCTGGCCCGGGGCCGGTTGTCCGAAGAGGAGCTCAGGCGCGTCATCGGCATTCTCGACGAAGCGGCGCAGACGATCGAACGCACGTGACGCGGCTTGCGCTGCCGGCAGCGCGGTCGCCTCAGGTGCCCTCGATCAACTTCTCGAGCACGATGTGCTGCTCCTGCGGCGGGCGCTGTTCGTGGCCTTCGGTGAGCCCGAACCGCCGCCGCACGTAGAACAGCACCGCCTGGCGCACCGCTACCCGCAGGCGCCCGCGCTCCATCCCGTAGTCCCGGGCGATCACCTGCCGCTGGTGCGGGTCGAGCGCGGGGTGGGGAGCGATCACCAGCGTCACCTGCCGCTGCCACGCGAGGTCCGCCTCGGCTGCCCGACCGGGCTTGCCGCTCGCCCGGAGGTCTGAAAGCCGGGCGATCACGAAGTCCTTGAAGCAGTCATCGCCGGCATCATGCGCGCGGACATGCCAACGGAAGCCGTCGAACACGAGGGCATGGGGCGATAGCACGCGGCGGGAGATTCCCGGCCTCTGAAAGGAGACGTAGCGGGCCGCCAGCGCCACCTTCTCGCCGATCGCGGAGAGAACCCCATGCAGCACCCCCTGCTCGACTGCTCGCTCCGGAACCGAAGCCAGCGCCAGCGGCGGCGGCGTGCTGAGGACCGAATCGCCGGGCGAGAGGTATCCTTCTGCCAGGAGCCGGAATTCGGTCAGGAGCGATGCGGCATCCGCCTCCGCCGGCCGGAAGCTGGGGCGCGCGCGGTAGCACTTGGCAACGGTGTCGTAGGCAAACCCGTCCGGATAGGCCTGCCGGAGGTGGGCCAGATCCGCGGTTGCCTGGTTCTGCGAGACGCCGAAGCGGCGCACCAGGTCCTCGCGGTTGATCGTGCCATCCCAGTAGAGGCGGCGTGCGGCAAACGCGAGGCGCTGCCCGACGCTCCAGCGGAACGGCGCCCGTCCGCCCGATTCGCCCGATTCGCTCATCGGGGACTTGACTGGCACAGAGCAACCAGTTTTAATACGCACATTAAATGTGGGAACGGGGAGGCCGGCGCCGCTACGTCCCGGGGCCTTCGGCGGTGCCGCGGATTTGCCTCCCTGCTTTCCCGCCCGCCGGGACGGTCGATATCGCCATTCCGTTCCGATATGGCCGGATCGGCCGCCTCGACGGCGGGCCTTTTCGCGTAACCCGGCGGTCACTCTTCGGAAGCCGGAATGGTCGCTTCCGTGCGATCGGTTCGATGGCATCGCCGAAGAGCGAGACCTCGCGGAGCATGACGACCGCAAGACCTGGAAACAAATCGCCGGAGGTTCAGAGGTCACGCTCGAAGAACAGCAGGACCTCGGACAGATCGCGGGGAAGTTCATAGTAGGGCGAGATGCGGTGAAACCCGAGACTCTCGTAGAGCGCGATGGCCGCGGCCTGCCGTGGGCCGGTGTCGAGCCGCATCCTGCGGTAGCCGGCCGCGCGCCCGGCAGCGACGACGGCATCGGCAAGCCGGCGACCGATGCCCATGCCCCGTCTCGCCGTCTGAACGAACATCCGCTTCATCTCGCAGCACCCCTCGCCGAGGTCACGCAGCGCAACACAGCCGGCCGGCGTGTCGTCGGCAAAGGCGACCAGGAGGCTGCCCCTTGGAGGGGCGTAGGCGCCGGGAAGATCGCGTAGCTCAGCCTCGAAGGCGCCCTTGTCGAAGTAGCGGTCGATCAGCGCCAGATCCTGGACATGCGTCGCGCGGTGCCAGGCGACGAAGGCGCGAAAGAGCCCCCGCACCGCGTCGATTTGGTGATCGCTCCGTGCCTGTTCGATCGTGACCATGTTCGCCCCCTCCGTTCCCGCGGCGCTCGCCGGCACCTCCGTCGGTCGGCTTGGTCAGGTGTCTTCGCGCGGCAGCCGGCGCATCCATGGCGGCGATTGCAGCGGACCGCCAGATTGAGGATGCTTGCCACATGCTGACGCACCCGCCGGCTGCTCTCCTGGCCTACATGGACGGCCTGCGGGCGCATGATACCAGCCGCATTGGCGAGGCGATGGCAGACACGGTCCGCTTTGTCACCCCCGTCCGCACGATGAACAAGTCCGAGATATTCGATTTCCTGGGCGCGCTCTACGCCGCCTTCCCCGACTGGCATTACGACAACGCGCCCCCGGCCCTCTGTCCCGATGGGAGCTGGGCCGTCCGCTGGCGCCAGGGCGGGACGCACACCGGGGTGCTGGCCTTCCCCGGCTTTCCGCCCGTGGAGCCGACCTGTCGCCGGGTCGTCATCCCGGAGCACGACTTCCACTACCGGATCGACGAGGCCCGTCTCGTTGAGATCAGGCCCGACCCGGTGCCTGGCGGTGCGCCGCGCGGCATCTTCGAGCAAATCGGGGTCACCCTGCCGCCGCTATGACCCGGATACCACCCCGATGATGGGCTTCGGCGCCGGGGGACTCCTCTGCCACGCCGCAACGGCTTTGAGAAATCCAGGCCCGGCGCGGATTGCCCCGGCGCGGTCCGGTGCGCTAGACGAGCGGTCTTTCGAACCGGACAGGCACCGATGCCGGTATTGCCCGACCGCTGGATCCGCCGCATGGCCGAGGAACGCGGGATGATCGAACCTTTCGTCGAGCGCCAGCAGCGCAGCGGAGTGATCAGCTACGGCCTCTCATCCTATGGCTACGACGCCCGGGTCGCCGACGAATTCAAGCTCTTCACAAATGTCGATTCGCCGATTGTCGATCCGAAGGCTTTCAACACGGCAAGCTTCGTCGACCGGCGCGGCACCTGCTGCGTCATTCCGCCGAACAGTTTCGCGCTCGGCCATACCGTCGAGTATTTCCGTGTGCCGCGAGAGGTGCTGGTGATCTGCCTTGGCAAATCGACCTACGCCCGCTGCGGGATCATCGTGAATGTGACCCCCCTGGAACCGGAGTGGGAGGGCCAGGTCACGATCGAGATCAGCAACACGACCCCGCTGCCGGCGAAGATCTACGCCGGCGAGGGCATCTGCCAGTTTCTGTTTCTCAAGGCCGAGGAGGCGTGCGAAACGAGCTACGCCGATCGCGCCGGAAAATACATGCGCCAGCGTGGCGTGGCCTTGCCGCGCCTCTGAGCAGGAAAGGAGCAAGATGGACCGCATCCGGATCCGCGGCGGACGGCCGCTCTCAGGCGAGATCGCCATCGGCGGAGCCAAGAACGCGGCGCTACCGCTGATGGCCGCAGGTCTCCTCACCGAGGAAAAACTGATCCTCGCCAACGTACCCCGGCTCGACGATATTCGCACCATGGCGATGCTGTTGGCCCAGCACGGCCTCGACATCACGCCGGTCGATCCCGAAGGGCGCCGGCTTGCGATCGGCGGGCAGATCCGCAACCCCGTGGCTCCCTACGACATCATGCGCAAGATGCGCGCCTCGATCCTCGTGCTCGGGCCCCTGCTCGCCCGCGCCGGAGAGGCGCGCGTCTCGCTTCCGGGCGGATGTGCCATCGGCACCCGCCCGGTCGATCTGCATCTCAAGGGCCTCGAGCAGTTGGGGGCCGAGATTCGCCTGCAGGGCGGCTATATCGAGGCCCTTGCTCCCGGCCGGCTGCGGGGCGCCTCCATTGTCTTTCCCTTCGTCTCGGTCGGCGCTACCGAGAACCTGCTGATGGCCGCTGTCCTCGCGGACGGCCAGACCGAGCTCGTCAACGCCGCGCGAGAGCCAGAAATCGAAGATCTCGCGCGCTGTCTCAACGCCATGGGTGCCCGCATCGACGGCATCGGCACCGATCGTCTCGTCATCGAGGGTGTGGCACGCCTTTCCGGCGCCGAGCACACCATCATCCCGGACCGGATCGAAACCGGCACCTATGCCTGCGCCGCCGCGATTACCGGCGGCGATATCCTGTTGCGCCATGCCCGCCTCGAGCATCTTTCGGCGGTCAGCCGCACCCTTGCCGAGTCCGGCGTGGATCTGAGCGAAACCGAAGCGGGCATGCGGGTCGCGCGACGCAACGCTCTCTCCGGCACCGACGTGATGACCGAGCCCTATCCCGGCTTCCCGACCGATATGCAGGCGCAGTTCATGGCCCTGATGGCGATGGCGGAAGGGGCGGCAATGATTACCGAAACGATCTTCGAGAACCGCTTTATGCACGTGCCTGAGCTCAACCGCATGGGTGCCCGCATCAACGTGCACGGGGCCTCGGCAATCGTGCGCGGTGTGCCGCAGCTCTCCGGTGCGCCGGTGATGGCAAGCGATCTTCGCGCCTCGGTTTCGCTCGTGCTTGCGGGCCTGGGCGCCTGCGGGGAAACCACCGTGAACCGTGTCTATCATCTCGACCGCGGCTACGAGGCTGTCGAACAGAAACTCGCCGCCTGCGGCGCCGATATCGAACGCCTGTCCGGTTGATCGCCGGGCCCGCTCCGCCTCGCAGGACCCACCAGGGTCGCATCCCACCAGGGTCGCACCTTGGCCTCATCGCCCGCATTCCGTATGCTGCCGATCGCCCCGCACGGGCCTTCAGCCCGCCTTTACCCGATCGGGCCGAAGCGCAAGATCAAGGC
The DNA here is from genome assembly GCA_030041255.1 of Acetobacteraceae bacterium. GTDB lineage: Bacteria > Pseudomonadota > Alphaproteobacteria > Acetobacterales > Acetobacteraceae > JAKAWQ01. The sequence continues at coordinate 41,335 of JASHOF010000017.1, read as the reverse complement.
CGCGTCATTCACCTTCTGGCTGATGGACGGCCCTGGCAAGGAACGAGGAACGTCGGTGTCGGATCTTCAGGAAAGCCTGCTCGGACTCGAGGCGCGGCTGGAGAAAATCCAGAAGCTCGGAAAGGCCCTTGTCTCGGCTGTGACCCGCGCGCGGAACGCCGTCAGGACCGGCGAGCTTTCGGAAATACCGAGAGCCCTCGCGGCGATCGGCCAGCGGATGGCCGAAGCCCACGCCGAGGCGGAAGATCTGCCCGCGCAATGGAATTTCGATGCCGTCGCGTATCTCTCCGATCGGCGGTTCGTCGAGGATCTGAAGGAGGCCGCGGCGAAAGCCGATCTCTCCATCTTCGAGAGAGACGGACGAATCTATTGCTTCCCCCTGCTGTTGCGAATCGAACCCAGGGAGCTGGGGGTCAGGATCGGCGGAAAGGTGGAGCGCCGCATCAACCCAACCGAATTGGTGCGATGGCTGGCGCGCGCGCAGAAGGCTCCGCAACGCTTCCGCGAAGAGCAATTCCTCAACCTTCTCTACCGGGCTTGGCGGCGCCTGGCGGGCAGCGCCTGGTCGGCCGCCGGCCCCGGACCGGTGGTCGCCCTGCACGACATCCATGAGATGTTCACCCTTTTCCCCGGAACCGAATATCCGCCCGAGGAATTTGCACGCGATCTGCTCCTGCTCGATCGCAGGCCCGATCTCAGGACGCGGGATGGCTGCCGGTTCGAGCTGCCCGCCTCCACGCTCGGCAAAGGCAGGGCAAGGCGAATCATCGCCTATGACGAACAAGGCGGCGAGCATGTCTATATCGGCCTCCGGTTCGTGAGAGCGGCCTGATATGACCGTTTCCGCAAAAGAGTGGCTCGAGATCCTGGAACGGGAGTACCTGGCCAACTTCATCACCGCCGGCGGCGCCGCAGTCAAATTCGTCGTCGGTGACGACGGCGCGTTGGCTTTCGTGCAGCGCCGCCTCCGGGAAGCCTCCGGGCGGCACAATCTGGCCTTCATCTCCATCGACGCCGGCAATACCAGATTGCACATGATCCAGGACGTCTTCTTTGCCATCGCTCGCGCCCTGGATTGGAATGCCCTGGCCCGGCATTTCGTGGAAGCGTTGTTCAACGAGAGCGGTTACGCCTGGCCGCAACCCGGGTGCCTGGTCTCGATGCCGGATCTGGCAGCCGCCAACCGTATCGACATCACGCTTTTGCGCCGCGACATAAAGCAATGGCTGACCCGGGACATCATGCGCGACAACCGCATGACCCAGGATTTCCGCGTCGCCATGACCCAGATCTGTCTCCTGCAGATGGAACCTCGCTCCTCCGAGGTCCCGGTCGAGGCCCCGATCATACAATGGCTCACCGGCAGGCTGCGCACGATCGGCACGCTGAAGAGCGCTCCGATCACGGCGAAGATTACCCGTTACAACGGTCGGGCAATGCTGCGCTCTGCCTGCCAGTGGCTGCTCAAGTGCGGAAAGGGCGGCCTTTGCCTCGCACTCGATATCCGCCAGTTCGGGAAAACGGACCGGCCCGGCGACGGCCGGTACCGCTACAGCCCGGGTGCGGTCATGGACGGCTTCGAAGTGCTCCGCCAGGTCATCGACGACGCCGAGCACTTCACCGGGATGCTGTTCGTCGTCCTCGCCGACGACACGTTGACCGGCGGCGACGGACGCCGATCCCTCGATGCTTATCTCGCGCTCAAATGGCGGGTCTGGGACGACGTGCGCGCCGAAGGTCACGATGACCCCTTGGCCCCGCTGGTGCGCCTCGCGGCGTCACCGCTCACGGCACCGACCGCTTCCGCAGCGCTGCCATGAGCGCCGAGGGAGCATTCGAAGCACGGAGCGCGATCGAAGCGTTGCGCGCCGGCGTCCCGAACAGACCGGCCATCCGCCTGTTGGCGAGCGCCGACAGCTCCCTCGCTCAGGAATTCCAGAAGCGCCTCCGCACCTGCCGCCTGGGACTCCGGGATGAGCGGCCGGTGGACGGGATCGTCATCGCCGGCGCGTTCGGAGCGGGCAAGTCTCATCAGCTCGGCTTTCTTGCCGAGTTGGCAAGGCAGGAGAACTGGATCGTCAGCCTCTTGCCGATCAGCAAGGAAACGCCGCTTTTCGACCCGGCAAAGCTCTTTGCCGCCGCCGTTCGCGCGGCGATTGTTCCCGATGTCAATGACGACCTCATGACCGCGGCCATGCAGCGGCTTGGCGAGCAGCGCAACGGCTACGATAACCTCGAGCTCTGGACCAGCCAGGAGGTCCAAAGCGGCCGGCTTGCCCCGCTGTTCGCCGCCCTCTTGTGGCTGCTCCCGAAAGGGAACGTCCAACCCGACGACCTTGCCCAGATCGCCCGCTTTTTCGGAGGCGGGAAGCTGAACCTGAGCCAGGCCAGGCGGTGGCTGAAAGAGGCCGGCGCGTCCAAACTGTTCCCGCTCTCTCCCGTTCGCGCCCGGGACCTCGTTCTGCAGCGCCTCCGGTTCACGCCTCGCTTGTTGACCGCCGCCGGGTTCGCTGGCTGGTGCATCCTCCTCGACGAGGTCGAACTCATCGGCCGCTACAGCCGGCTGCAACGCGGCAAAAGCTATAGTGAACTGGCGCGCTGGCTCGGCATGGATGCGAAGGCCGGCATTCCTGGGATGCTGACGGTCGCCGCCATTACCGAAGATTTTGCCGCTGAAATGTTCGACAACAAGGGCGATCACGAGAAGGTCCCGCCGCTCCTCGAGCAGCATGGGCTGCCGCAGCAGGCAACCCTGGCCGGGCAGGCGATCACCCGTCTGAAGCGTGAAGACTACCGTCTCAATTCCCCGGACGAAAGGCACGTCCGCCAGGCTTTCAGCAAGATTCGCAGCCTGTACGAAGACGCCTATGGCTGGCGCCCCCTCGCCGCCGAGCCCGCGCCCCCGCAGGCCACCAGGTTCATGCGCCAGTACGTGAAGTCCTGGATCACCGCCTGGGATATCCAGCGCCTTTACGGTGAGAATGCGCAGATCGCGATCGACGACATCGAGTCCGACTACAGCGAAAGCAGCGGCCTGGAGCAACCGCCCGACGCCGACGAAGGCGAGGAGTGACGATCGCCGGCGAAGTCTCCGCCCGCACCGGCACCGTAGCCTAGGGCCAACTTTCGCTCATCAGTGACTCGCTCACATGACCCCGGAATACCTTACCCTCTCCCTCTGGGAGAGGGCGGCGCGGAGCGCCGGGTGAGGGTGCCCGTGTATCACCCAAGCATGATTCCGGGCACTAGGGCCTGGAATGGCCGGCTCCCTTGTTCGCATATCAGTCGGCCGGAATCGAAGCGCTCCTCGATGCCCCTGCGCTGCTGCTTGCCGACGAGATGGGACTGGGCAAGACCGTTCAGGCGATCGCCGCCTTGCGCATCCTGGTTCGGCGCCGTGTGCTGCACAATTGCCTGATCGTCTGTTGCTGGCGGCAGTTCCGGGCTTCCGTCGCTGATCCTTCACTCCGACTGCCCTTCCGGTCACGATATCCTGATGCTAGAGCGGCGCCCACTCATTGCGAGCACCCATGACCGCCATCCACCCCGCCTCGACCCTCGCGCCGCCACCTCCCGCCGCGCTCGTGCTCGCGCTGCCGAAGGGCCGCATCCTCGAGGAATGTGTGCCTCTGCTGGCCGCCGCCGGCATCCGCCCGGCCCCGGACTACGCCGACGAGGGAAGCCGCCGCCTCCGCTTTCCGACCGATGACCCCGGCCTCGATGTCGTGCGCGTCCGCTCCTTCGATGTGGCGACCTTCGTCGCATTCGGCGCCGCCGCGCTCGGCATCTGCGGTGCCGACGTGCTGATGGAGTTCGATTACCCCGAAATCTATGCGCCTCTCGATCTCGGCATCGGCCGATGCCGCATGGTGGTTGCCGAACCGGCCGAGGAGGCCGGGCTCCAGGGCCTCGGCCGGCTTTCGCGCGTGCGCGTCGCCACCAAATATCCGAACCTCGCCCGCCGCCACTTCGCCGCTCGCGGCGTGCAGGCCGACGTGGTGACCCTGAACGGCTCCGTCGAACTCGCCCCCGGCCTCGGCATCGCTCGCCGCATCGTCGATCTCGTTCAGACGGGCGCCACCCTGGCTGCCAACGGCCTCGTCATCACGGACGTGATCGCCCCCGTTACGAGCCGCCTGATCGTCAATCGCAGCGCACTGAAAACCGGCGGCGAGGCGCTCTTTTCCCTGCTCGCAGCCTTCCGCCGCGCGCTCGGTGCCGACTGATGGCGGTTCGCCTCGATACGTCTCAAGCGAATTTTTCAGGCCGCTTCGAAGCGCTGCTCTCGGCCGCGCGTGGCGAGCAGGCCTCCGTCGAAGCTCACGTGGGTGCGATCATCGCAACGATCCGCGCCGGCGGCGATTCGGCGCTCTGCGAGGCAGCCCTCCGGTTCGACAATGTGCGGATCGAGCCCGCAGAATTCCGCATCGGCCCGCACGAGCTGCTCGCCGCCGCCGCTCTGGTCCCGGAATCCGAGACGACGGCGCTTCGGCTTGCCGCCGAACGGATCGAAGCGTTCCATCGCCGGCAACTGCCGCCGGACCTGGCGTTGACCGATCCGGTAGGGATGCGCATGGGGCTCCGCTGGCGGCCGCTCGACTCGGTCGGCATCTACGTGCCGGGAGGCAAGGCCGCCTATCCCTCGACGGTTCTGATGGACGCCATTCCTGCCCGGGTCGCCGGGGTGCCGCGCATCGTGATGTGCGTTCCCTGCCCGGTCGGGACCATTCCGCCGCTGGTCGCCGCCGCTGCGCGCTATGCGGGCGCGACCGAGGTCTACCGCCTGGGCGGCGCCCATGCGATCGCCGCCATGGCCTACGGCACCCCGACCATCGCCGCCGTCGATCGGATCGTCGGCCCAGGCAACGCATACGTCGCCGAGGCAAAGCGCCAGGTCTTTGGCCGGGTTGGCATCGACTCCATCGCCGGCCCCTCCGAGATCGTGATTTTGGCCGATTCGGACAATGATCCACGCCTGGTCGCGATCGACCTCCTCGCGCAGGCCGAGCACGACGAGGCAGCCCAGGCGATCCTGATAACCAACGACGCCGCCTTCGCCGACCACGTCGAAGGGGCAGTCGCCGAAGCCCTGGTCCGTCTCGATCGCGCCGCGATCGCCACCGCGAGCTGGGCCGGGCATGGCGCCGTGATCGTGGTCAAAGACTGGGAAGAAGCTACCCAACTGGTCAACCGGCTCGCCCCCGAGCACGTGGAGCTGATGCTGGGCGAGCCGGAGCGCGTCTTCGCCCGGATCCGCCACGCCGGCGCGGTGTTCCTTGGCCGCGACACGCCCGAGGTACTCGGTGATTACGTGGCCGGCCCGAGTCACGTGCTCCCGACTGCCCGGACAGCACGTTTTTCTTCCGGGCTTTCGGTGCTCGATTTTCTCAAGCGGACGAGCTTCATCGCCGCCGATATCGATGCCCTTGCCAGGCTCGGCCCCGCGGCCGTCACTCTCGCCACCGCCGAAGGGCTGTCCGCCCACGCCGAAAGCATCACTCGTCGTCTGCCGCGGGCAACTTGACCTTCCGGGGGCTCACGCTCATGGTCCGCCCCGCTTTTCGCTGGGCGGACACGAGGCGCGATGTCGAAGGAGGACATGATCGAATTCAGCGGCACAGTGACCGAGCTGTTGCCGAATGCGATGTTCCGCGTGAAGCTCGACAATGAACACGTGATTCTTGCCCACACCAGCGGCAAGATGCGCAAGAACCGTATCCGCGTGCTCGCCGGGGATCGGGTGAATGTGGAAATGACTCCGTACGATCTGACCAAGGGACGGATCACGTTCCGCTTCAAGTGAGCGCTGGTTCGCTGGTGCTGGTCTCTGCCAGCCCGTGGCGGGTGGCGCTGCTCGCAGAGATCGGTATCGTCCCGGCAGTGATTCTGAGGCCGAGCGTCGACGAGACGCCGAGGCGCGGCGAAAAGCCACGCGCGTTGGCGGTCCGCCTGGCCCACGCAAAGCTCGCCACCGCGACGACAGATCGATGTTTCGTGCTCGCCGCCGACACAGTGGTCGCGGCGGGCCGGCGCATCCTGCCCAAGACTGAAGACCGGGCGGCGGCGCACGCTGCGCTCTTGCTCCTGTCTGGCCGGCGCCATCGCGTGATCACTTCGGTGGTGCTTGCGGCGCCCGACGGAAGGCTGGCCGAACGCGTATGCGAGACGGCGGTCGCATTCGCGCGGCTTCCCGGCAGGGAGATCGAGGCTTATCTCGACAGCGGAGAGTGGCGCGGCAAGGCTGGCAGCTATGCGATCCAGGGCCGCGCAGCCATGTTCGTGCGCTTTCTTTCAGGCAGCTATTCCAATGTCGTCGGGCTGCCGCTCTACGAGACATCGCAGCTTCTGAGAGGCTTTGGGTGGAAGCTTCCGTGATCCTGGTTTCGGCGAGCCCGGGTGAGCTCCGCGCGGCGGTGATCGATCGCACCGGCCAGCTCGCCGATTTCGCAATATCGCGGCCCGGCGTGCCGGATGGGATCGGTGATCTCTATTGTGGCCGGATGGCGCGGCGCGTTCCGACGATGGCCGGGGCGTTCGTGCGTGTCGGCGCTGAGCAACACGGGTTCCTGCCAGATACCGAAGGTGCCGCCGGGCTGACCGAGGGAGCGTGCGTTGCGGTCCGCATTACTCGGGCCGCACAGGGTGGCAAGGGGCCGCGCCTGGCGATAGCCGAAGCCGAAGCGGCCGGTCCGGTCGGCCTGGTCAGCCGTGGGCCGGACCCCGTGCTGCGGCTGGCGGCACGTTGGCCGGAGGCACCTCTCTTGGTGGACGATCCTGCCGCTCAGGCCCGCCTCGCCTTGGCGCTGCCCGGCCGCGTGCGTTCGGGACCGGGCTTCGACGATGTTCTCGAGGCCGAGCTTGCCGGGCTTGCCGCAAAAACCCACGCCTTGCCGGGTGGGGCGGTCGCGCACTTCCACAGCACCTCCGCGCTGGTGGCGATCGATGTCGATGCGGCTTTCGCGACGACGTCATCGCATGGTGCCGTCAACCGGGCGGTGATCCCCGAACTCGCCCGCCAGATCAGGCTGCGGAACCTGGCCGGGGCGATCCTGATCGATCTCGCCGGCCTTTCCCCACGCCGGCGCAAGGCGCTCGCCCCTGACTTCGTCGCTGCCCTCGCACGCGATCCCTTGCGGCCGCGATTCTTCGGCTTCACGGCTCTCGGCCTCGCGGAGATCCTGCGGCCACGCGTGGCTCCGCCACTGCACGAGCTGCTCGCCGGCCCCCATGCCGCCGGGCTGGCAGCGCTACGGGTCGTTGCGAGGGAGAGCCGGGTGGCACCGGCGCAGATTTTCGCACTCCGGGCTGCGCCTTGCGTGGTCGGCGCGCTGGAGCGTGATCCGGTTGCGCTCGCCGAGCTCGCCCGGCACACGGGGCGCGCGCTGACGCTTGAGAGTGAGCCGGCGCTGGCGCCGGCAGGCTGGGTTCTGAGGCACCTGCCGTGATCGTCCGCCTGTAGAGCCGCGGTCGCGCAATCCGGCCCTTTGCACAGCCACCATCGGGCCGAGGTCGATCCCGGGCGCCAGTACCAACTTTCGATCATAAGTGACTCACTCACATGACCCCGAAATACCTTGCCCTCTCCCTCTGGCGGGTCCCCATTGCGCAAAGCCCGATGGGAGCCCCGCGAGAGCGGCATGGAGCGCGGGGTGATACGTCACTCACTCCCATGATCTCGCAACACCTTCCCCTCTCCCTCTGGGAGAGGGGTGGGGGTGAGGGTCTGGGGTGAGCGACTGTCTTGAATGTCAAGCGTGATCTGATGGCTTCATTGTCGCGCGCGGCTTTGCGGCTGTTCAAGGCTGGCGCTGTCGCGCCACCGCTGACGCGGCGAGTGGCCTTGAGCAGCCGATCGCCGCGCGCAAGTGGCTTGGGATCGGATCGACGCTCAGACATGCTTGGCCTCGGTCCACGGCTGTTTGCAGCGCAGGATGGCGTTCAGGATGGTCAGCAGTTTGCGGGCGCAGGCGACAAGAGCGACGAGCTTTGGCTTCCCGCCTGCCACCACAATCCGCACCTTACCCGATGCGGACCGATCAAAGTTACAAGGGGGGCCGTGCATCACCCAAGCATGATCCCGGGTGCCAGGTCCCGCATCCCGTCGAGCGGGAAGCCCGGCCAGCTTGATCGAGGCCGGGGCATCGGTTAATCGGAGCCTGGGTTCCTGCTGCCCAGGTAGCTCAGTTGGTAGAGCATGCGACTGAAAATCGCAGTGTCGGTGGTTCGATTCCGCCCCTGGGCACCATCTCTCATTAATTTATTGTTATGTATGGAGAAATTCGGATTCTGGCGGTTCTTCATTCGCCCATCCCGGCACCATCACACTGTGCATCGGCGCCCGCCGAGATCGGGACCAACAGCATTGTTTGAGCCGGCTCACCTGCCTTCGGTGGTTATTGAGGCGAAGCGATCATCGCTTGATTATCCGTTGGGCGCCCTACGGCGCAAAAGGACCGCGGCGGCGCCCCTGAGTTGTCATCCCGTAATACGTACGTCGCACCGCTTCCGGAGCCTGAGCCGGGGCTCGTGATCCGCTACGACTATCTCTGGAGCCGGGAAGCGGCGGCTGGCCGCGTCCCGCTCCATCTTCTCGGCCAGGGTCGCGATGCCCGCAGCCAGGCAAAACCGCTCAAAGCTGGCCCCGACCTCCTGCCAGGCCGCATCAATCCCCGGCGCGACAATCCCAGCCGGTACGCTATCTTTCTTCACGGCGTCGCTCTCCTTCGTGGATTCGACACCCCGAGCCCGGCGGCTCAAGGCGGGCAACGCCGCCCCCCTCATTTCGACATTCGCCGGGACATCCCCCAGATTTGTTCGTGCAGCGCGCGATGTCGCGAACGACATCGCCGCCAACGCTGCCAGCCTGATCGACTACGGCGAGCGGTTCCGCGCCGGCGAGCGCATCTCCTCATGCCTGGCGGAGTCCACAGTCGACGCCGTTATCGGTAAGCGCTTCGCCAAGCGCCGGCAGATGCAATGGACGAAGCGCGGTGCCCATCTTTTGCTGCAGACCCGAACGCGCGTGCTCGACGGAATCCTTCGGTCGAAGTTCGAGCGCTGGTACCCCGGCCTCGCCAATGACAACACGAGCGCCAGTCAGGCCACCGCGGCATGATCCACCCCACACTTTGCGATGCTTCCCTGATGGGTGCGCGTCGTGTAGAGGAGTGCCCGCGGTTGCGCCGCCACCCAGGCCAGCACCGCTGGATGCGGAACTCCTCGCGTCAGCTCCGAAATGACGTTGCTGTCGACAACGATCACGGATCGAACGAAGGCGGTGCGTCGATAACCTCATCCGGCGGCAGTTCGAGATCGATCCCCCCGAGCGGCGCAAAGCGGCGGCGGATCGCCTCGGCCAGGTTCGGTTGTGGCGGCTGCTCAGGGGCTCGGCGAGCGTGGTTTCGAGAATCGGGCGCATCTCCGCCTCCATCGAGCGGCGTGGCGGGCGGCGCGCACGCGCAGGCGCTGCTTGAGGGTCGGGTCAGCGTTGCGAATCGTGAGTGCACGCAACGAGCCGGCGCCAGCTATCCCTGATTGGGCAAAACGCCACGGGAAATCGGTTTTGCGCACTATCCGTCCCGCGATGCGCCGAGCGGACAGCCGGCGAGTATGAGGGCGGCACGCAGCAGGTGCCGCCCCATCGTCTCGCAAAGGATATCGTCCGCCGACGTGAGGCGAAGCCGACCAGGCCGAGGCCGAGAAGCCCGGTGCCGAGCAGGGCCAGGCTTTCCGGCTCCGGCACGACCTCGATCGTGAAGCTGCCGGCAGCCGATCCGCTCCCCCACGTCCATGTGTAGGTGCCGGGGGTAATGCCGAGACTCGCGAAGGTCGCGTCATCGTAGGTCGATGTGTCCGACAGGCTACTGCCGGAAACGTAGCCGGACGGCACGGCCAGCTCATCGCCACTGCCATCGATACCGGCGATGTCGCCGCTGCCGCTGCTGGGTAAGGTAGTGCCGCCGCTGCCGAAACTCGTTGGCCCGGTGAATCCCTTGTAGAGTGAAGCGGCCGCGGAACTCGTCGGTCCAGTAGCTATTGCTGCTGCGCCTGGGTCCACACCGGCAAAGCCGGTGGTGGTGGTATCGAAACTCAGGTCGGTCAGATCGATTGTTCCGCTGCCGGTGGCGACGACGTTGTCCCCCACTTGCGTGAGTGTCACGATATAGTTGGCCTGCGCCGGCAGGGCGGCCAGGCTGCAGCCGACCAGCAGCGCCGCGGCGAGTGTCACCGTACGCGTTGTCGATTTCACCATTGTCATGACGCTCCTGTCCTCATTTTTCCGGTTCCGGCGCCGGCGATCGTACCTCCGTTTTCGGACGACGTCACCGCAGCAGTTGACAAGCAATCTGGGCAAAACGCCACGGGAAATCGGTTTTGTGCACTATCCTTCCCGCGATGCTGCCGAGCGGACAACCGGCGAGTATGAGGGCGGCACGCAGCAGGTGCCGCCCCATCGTCTCGCAAAGGATATCGTCAGCCGACCGGGCGCCGGCGTGAGGCGAAGCCGACCAGGCCGAGGCCGAGAAGCCCGGTGCCGAGCAGGGCCAGGCTTTCCGGCTCCGGCACGACCTCGAGCGTGAAGCTGCTCGATCCGCTGTCCCACGTCCATGTGTAGGTGCCGATGGTAATGCCGAGACTCGCGAAGGTCGCGTCATCGTAGGTCGATGTGTCCGACAGGCTACTGCCGGAGACATAGCCCTCCGGCACGGCCAGCTCATCGGCAACGCCATCGATACCGGCGAGGTCGCCGCTGCCGCTGCTGGCGTCGATAACGCCGCCGCTGCCGAAACTCGTTGGCCCGGTGGTGAGTCCCGAGTAGAGTGAAGCGGCCGCGGAACTCGCCGGTCCAGTAACTATTACTGCTTCGCCTGGGGCCACACCGGCAGGGCCGGTGGCGGTGGAAAGGAAACTCAGGCCGGTCAGATCGATTGTTCCGCTGCCGGTGGCGACGACGTTGTCCCCCACTTGCGTGAGTGTCACGATATAGTCGGCCTGCGCCGGCAGGGCGGCCAGGCTACAGCCGACCAGCAGCGCCGCGGCGACTCCCCACGTACGCGTTGTCGATTTCACCATTGTCATGACGTTTCTGTCCTCATTCTTCCCGTTTTGGCGTCGGCGATCGTACCTCCGTTTTCGGACGACGTCGCGGCAGCCGTTGACAAGCAATTCTGGTGCCAAAGCGTGACAAAACGAAAAGCCGCGCAGAAACAGTAGCTTATCAGGCAACGCAAGGATGCGGGCCGGCAGGATCTGTAAAGTTCTCCGACGGATGTTCGAACTGACCAGCGGATCCTGCCACCACCGCCATCCGCCCTTGCCGCAATGTGCCCTGTACGACGGGTCGAGTGGGCTGATCGGCAACATTTCAGGATGGCTGATCGGTCGCTGAGCCGGTTCAACTGTAAAGAATCCCGACAGAGCCTCCCGGGACGCCGGCCTGATACCCGCTATCACGGAAGTCTGAATCATATCCCGCCCGCCCGTCCGCCCGATAGGGCCCAATTCCAACAGTCGTGTCACCAGCCGCCATTTGAAGTCAGGTGAGGATCGGGATGCGGCTCTCCATGTCGAGTTCGTAGCTGTAGGCGCTCGCTGCCAGAGTCCCCATGTCCGGATCGGATGGGGCATGAGGCTCCTGCGGACGAAGTGCCGTTCGCAGCGTAAAAGCCCGCTGCCTGCGGGCTCTTTCCCAAAAATGGAGTGGCGACTTTTCGGTTGAGGTGTTGATTGACCGAATGCGGGTAACGATTCTGCGCAGGTCGGCCTAACCCTCCCGTTCGGCCGGCCGGTCGGCAAGATGCGGCCGGGCGAGGCGCGAGCCAGGCAGCAGCGGTGCCGGCGCGGCCGCCGTATCGGCCACTACCATGCCGCCCGTGATCTCGACCTCCACCGCCATTTCCGCCTCCAGCCCCAGCGCCAGCACCTGCCCGGTGGCGAGGCTCGCCTCCAGGCTCAGTCCGCCGCGCGCAAGGCCGATCCGGCTCGTGTGCCCGCTCGCCACCACCTCGGTGATCCGCCACGCCCCCGTTTCCTCCGGGCGCACCATGAGCTGATGCGGCCGGAGATAGGCCGTGCCGTTGCCGGTCCGCACGCTTGCTCGCCCGAGCGGAAAGCCGGCATCGGCGATGACGAAGCCGTTCTCGATCCGGCACGGCACTTCATTGGCCTCGCCGAGGAAGCGATAGACGAAGGAATCGGCCGGCTCGCGGTAGAGCTGCATCGGCGTCCCGCTCTGGCGGATCCGTCCGCCATTCATCACCACCACGCGGTCGGCAAGCTCGAATGCCTCCTCCTGGTCGTGGGTCACGAACACCGTCGTGATATGCATCTCGCGGTGCAGCCGGCGGAGCCAGCGCCGAAGATCGCGCCTGACCACCGCATCGAGCGCGCCGAACGGCTCGTCGAGCAGGAGCACCCTGGGCTCGATCGCGAGCGCGCGGGCCAGGGCGACCCGCTGCCGCTGCCCGCCCGAAAGCTGCGCCGGGTAGCGCCCGCCGAGGAACTCGAGCTGTACCAGCCTGAGAAGTGCCGCCACTTTCTCTTCGATACGCGCCCGCGGAACCTTTCGCACCGCGAGCCCGAAGCTGATGTTGCGGGCGACCGTCATGTGCCGGAACAGCGCATAATGCTGGAACACGAAGCCGACGCCGCGCTCGCCCGCGGGCCGCGCCAGCGCATCCTCCCCGTCGAAGAGCACCGCCCCCCGGTCCGGCCGGTCGAGCCCCGCGATCATGCGCAGGAGCGTCGTCTTGCCCGAGCCCGAAGGGCCGAGCAGCGCCGTGAGTTCGCCCGCCGGCACCGCCAGATCGATGCCGTCGAGCACCACCTGGCCGGCCAGCGCCTTGGAGAGCCCGGCGATCTCGATCCGCGTGCTCATGCGCGTTCCTCCGTCACGGAATGCGTGCCCGCCGCGTCGCCCGGAGCTCGTCCCGGTGGCGCCATTCGAGCCCGGCCTTGAGCACGAGGGTCACGACCGCGAGCCCGGCGAGCAGCGAGGCAGCAGCGAAGGCAGCCTGCACCCGATAGCCGTCGTAGAGCGTCTGGATTTCGAGCGGCAGCGTGTTGGTCTGCCCCGGGACGCTGCCGGAAACCACCGAGACGGCGCCGAATTCGCCGACCGCGCGCGCATTGCAGAGCAGGACGCCATAGAGCAGCCCCCAGCGCAGCTTGGGCAGGCTCACCCGGAGGAAGGTCTGCCAGCCCGAGGCGCCGAGCGTGATCGCCGCCTGCTCCTCCTCGCTTCCTTGCGCTTCGGCAAGCGGGATCAGCTCGCGCGCGACAAAGGGGAACGTCACGAAGAGCGTGGCCAGGATCATTCCCGGCACGGCGAAGATGACGCGAATCCCGTGTGATTCGAGGAACCCTCCGAGCACCGCGGAGCGGCCGAACAGCGAGACGAGCAGCAGTCCCGCCACCACCGGTGAGACCGAGAGCGGCAGTTCGGTCAGCGCAACGATGGCGCCGCGCCCCCGGAAGCGAAATCGTGCCAGGCACCACGAAGCGGCGAGCCCGAAGGCGGTGTTGAGCGGCACGGCGATGACGGCGATCCCGAGCGTGAGCAGAAGGGCAGCCCGCACGTCCGGGTCGGCGAGGGCGGCGGCATAGGCGCCGGCGCCGAGCGAGAAGGCTTGCGCGAAGATCACGCCGAGCGGAAGCACCAGGAAGAGTGCGATGAAGGCGATGGCGATGCCGATCAAGACGCGGCGCGCACGCACCCCGCCTGCCGGCAACGCCGGGAAAGCGGCGGCAAGCACGTTATTCGCCATTCTGCCGGCGCACCCAGGCTTGCAGGAGGTTCACGGCCATCAGCAGCAGGAACGAGGCGGAAAGCATCAGCGTTGCGATCGCCACCGCACCCGGAAAGTCGAACTGCTCGAGCTCGGTCACGATCAAGAGCGGCAGGATTTCCGACACCATCGGCTTGTTGCCGGCGATGAAGATCACCGACCCGTATTCGCCGAGCCCGCGGGCGAGCGCGAGCGCGAAGCCGGTGAGCAGCGCCGGCAGAAGCGGCGGCAGCAGCACCTGCATGAATGAAGTCGCCGCCGACGCGCCGAGCATTGTGGCCGCTTCTTCCTGCTCCGTTTCCAGCTCCGCGATCACCGGTTCGAGCGTGCGGATGATGAAGGGCAGGCCCACGAACATCAGGGCGACGACGATGCCCGCGCGGGTATAGGCGATGGTGATGCCGAACGGTGCCAGCACCGCGCCGATCGGCCCGTGCGGCGCATAGAGCGCGGCGAGCGCGATGCCGGCAACGGCGGTCGGCAGCGCGAAGGGCAGATCGATCAGGGCATCCACCAGCCGCCGCCCCGGAAAACGGTAGCGCGCCAGCACCCAGGCGATGATGAAACCGAAGAGTGCGTCGATCGCGCTCGCCGCGAGTGCGGTGGAAACGCTCACCTGGAGATCGCCAAGCACGCGCGGGCGGAGCGCCAGCGTCCAGAACCCGCTCCAGCCCAGTCCCGCCGCCGTCGCCACCATCACGGCCAGCGGAGCCACCACCAGGAGTCCGAGCCAGAGCAGCGTTGCGCCGAGGCTCGGCGCGAAGCCGGGCAGCACGCTCGGCTCCCGCCAGAGAGCAGGCCGGCTCATTGGCTTGGGAGGGAAGCCTGGTCAAAAATTCCGCCGTCGGCGAAGAAGGTCTTCTGCGCCCGGTCCCAGCCGCCGAAATCGTGATCCACGCTCACCATCGGGACCGGCTTGAAGCGCGCCGCGTATGTCTGCGCGACCGAGGCGAGCCGCGGGCGGAAATAGTTCCGCGCGATCAAATCCTGCCCGTCCGCGCTGTAGAGGGTGCGGAGATAGGCTTCTGCGAGCGCCCGCGTGCCACGCCGCTCGACCACCTTGTCCACCACCGCCACCGGCGGCTCGGCGAGGATCGAGAGCGAGGGCGTCACGATCTCGAAGCCTTTCCCGCTTGCTTCCGCGATGGCGAGCAGGGCCTCGTTCTCCCAGGCGATCAGCACGTCCCCGAGCCCGCGCTGGGTGAAGGAGAGGGTCGCGTTGCGCGCGCTCGCATCGAGCACGGGCACCCGCTTGAGCAGTGCCCTGAGATAGGCCCTGGCCTTGTCCGCATCGCCCCCGTTCGCCTTCAGCGCCCAGGCATAGGCGGCGAGGATGTTGTAGCGCGCGCCGCCCGAGGTCTTCGGGTTGGGCGTCACCACCTGCACCCCCGGCCGGATAAGGTCGGGCCAGTCGCGGATCCGCTTCGGGTTGCCCTGGCGGACGAGGAACACGATCGTGCTCGTATAGGGTGTGCTGCCGTCCGGCAGGCGGCTTCGCCAGTCGCGCGCGATCAGCCCGGCCCGGGCGATGGCGTCGATGTCATAGGCCAGCGCCAGGCTGACCACGTCCGCGGGAAGGCCCTCGATGACGGCGCGCGCCTCGGCGCTCGAGCCGCCGTTCGAGACGTGGATGGTGACGGACGTTCCCGTCTTCTCGCGCCAGGCGCGGGCGAAGAACGCGTCATAGGCGCGATAGAGCTGGCCGGTCGGGGAATAGGAGGCATTGAGCAGGTCGCTCGGCGCCGCGGCCAGGGCGCGAAAGCTGACGATGGCGGGCGCAAGAGCCGGCGCGGCGGCGAGCAGCGTGCGGCGTTTCATCGGCGTCTCCTGTCCCGAAAGAAAGCTGGCCTGCCTCCGCCAGCCAGGCTGTCGGCAGTGACGATCGATGGCATGCGCAGGAATGGGATCCTCGAGTCAGCCGACACCGATCGGCAGGCGCCGCGGATTGGCCAGCACCGCTGCGTCCAGCCACTCGGGAATGCGCTCCGTCTCGGCGAAGTAATCCGCGATTCGCTGCTGCTCGGCGAGCGCTGCTTCATCGGTCGAGGCGATTCCCCAGGTCCTGCGGGCGAGCGCCAGGTTCAGCGTCGGTGCCGGCAGCCCGACGATCGGCGCCAGCTCTGCCGACACTTCGGGCCGGCGTGCGGCGATGTCAGCCTCCGTTTCCGCCACCGCACGCATCACTGCCTGGAGAACCTCCGGCGCGCGTTCGGCGACATCCCTGCGCGCGACGTAGAACACGCAATGCGGCATGATCCCCGTTGCATCGGCGAGGATGCGCCCGCCGGCCGCCTCGGCTGCGGCCAGTTGCAGGTCGGAGACCACCCAGACGTCTGCCGCTCCGGTGCGAAAGGCGACTTCCGCCTTCGCCGGGGTGAGTGGCAGGGGGACGATGTCCGCCATGCCGAGCCCCGCTTTCCGGAGCGCCGAGAGCAGTAGCCATTCCGAAGTCGAATCGTGATCGAAGGCGACCGTCCGTCCCCGAAGCTCGCTCAACCGGCTGATGGGACTGGCGTCGGCGACGACGATCGCAGTACTGCGCGGCGAAGGAAGATCATTGGCGAGCGCCACGATCGGCGCCCCGCGCGCCACGGCGAGGATCGGCAGCGTCGCTCCGCTGTAGGCGATATCGATGAGACCGTCCCGCATTGCCTCCAGGAGTGCCGGAGCCGAGGAATATCGGGTCCATGTCACGTCGTAGCCGAACGGGCCGAGGCGGCGCTCGAGCAGGCGGCGACGTTCGAGCACCAGCAGGGTGACCGCCGATTTGTGGGTTCCGATGGCGAGAGTGCCCGCCGCCCCCGGGGGAAGGAAGCGGCTACTCCAGGCGGCAAATGGACTAAGCGTGCTGACGTGGAACGAATTCCTATCCGGCATGGCATGTCCTTTCGCGTAGCGAAAGCCAACGATGCGCGATAGGGAGGCTCATTTCTCTATTTTGTCAATAGAAATTATTCCTGCCGGGCCCCGGGGGCCGCGGCCACCGCCGCCAGGCCCGGCCGCACACACAAGCGATGGCGTGCGGGAGAAGCCACCCGCAACCCGTGCGCGGTGCAGGTTTATTCTCCCGAACGCTTATTCGGGAGATGAGAGGCGCGCGCTCGTCCGGCAAAAGAGCGATTTCGTTGCGGGTGGCGTGCAAGCCCGGCACCGCCTATATGAAGCGCCCGAAGCCGGGCACGAGGCCCGGCGGAGGACAGCATGGAAGGGACAATCGCAATGGGGATCCAGTTGGGGCAGATCGCCCCCGATTTCGAGCAGGACAGCACGGAAGGGCGGATCCGCTTCCACGAATGGCTCGGCAATTCCTGGGGAATCCTGTTCAGCCACCCCAAGGACTACACGCCCGTGTGCACGACCGAGCTTGCCGAGCAGGCGCGGTTGAAGCCGGAATGGGAAAAGCGGAACGTCAAGGTGATCGCGGTATCGGTCGATCCGGCCTCGAGCCATAAGGGCTGGGAAAAGGACATCGAGGAGACGCAGGGCCAGAAGCTGAATTTTCCCGTCCTTGCCGATGTCGATCACAAGATCTCCGACCTGTACGGGATGATCCATCCGCTCGCCGATCCGACCGTGACGGTGCGCACCGTGTTCGTGATCGATCCGGCGAAGAAGGTCAGGATGATGATGGCCTATCCGCCGAGTGCGGGGCGCAATTACAGCGAGATCCTGCGCGCCGTGGACAGTCTGCAGCTCACCGACCGGTTGAAGGTGTCGACGCCTGTCAACTGGCATCCCGGGGATGAAGTGGTGATCTCGCCGAGCCTGACGGATGCCGAGGCGAAAACCCGCTTCCCGCAGGGCTGGAGGACGTTGAAGCCCTATCTCCGGATGGTGAAGCTCACCAGGGAAGCCGCCGAATAGGCTGGCGCATTCCGGCATTCCGGCATTCTGTCATCAAAGCATCATCGAACTGAAACCGGATGGTCGCGGGCCGCGTGTAGTACCGGATGCATGGACGGGCGAAACGCGGCCCTCACCGTCGGCGGCCTGACCTCCGGGGTGCCGGAATGAATGATGTCGCAGGCGAACCCGGCGCCGTCCGTGGCAAGCTGCCCGATATGCGGGCACCGCTCGCCCGGGTCGTGGTCCGCCATCTCGATTTCTTCTATGGCACGACGCAGGCGCTCAAGGGGGTGAGCCTCGATCTTCCGGACCGGCAGGTGTGCGGCATGATCGGCCCCTCCGGCTGCGGGAAATCGACCCTGCTTCGGGTGCTGAACCGGATGTACGATCTCTACCCGCGGCAGCGGGCGGAAGGCGAGGTGCTGCTGGACGGGATGAACATCCTCGGCCCGGACGTGGATGTCACGCTGTTGCGCGCCCGTATCGGCATGGTGTTCCAGAAGCCGATGCCATTTGCGATGTCGATCTTCAACAACGTCGCCTTCGGGGTGCGGCTGCACGAGCGGCTCGGCCGGAGCGCGCTGGCCGAGCGGGTGGAATGGTCGTTGACCCGTGCCGCGCTCTGGGACGAAGTGAAGGACCGGTTGGGCAGCCCGGCCGCGGGGCTTTCCGGCGGCCAGCAGCAGCGGCTTTGCATTGCACGGACGATTGCGGTGCGTCCCGAGGTGATCCTGCTCGATGAGCCGACCAGCGCGCTTGACCCGATCAGCACGCTGAAGATCGAGGAGCTGATCGACGAGCTGAAGCAGGACTTCACGATCGCGCTGGTCACCCACAACATGCAGCAGGCGGCGCGGGTGGCCGACCAGGTGGCGTTCTTCTATCTCGGCGAGCTGATCGAGGCCGGGTCGGCGGCGGCGATGTTCACCGCCCCGCGCGAGAAGCGCACGCAGGAATACATCACCGGGCGGTTCGGCTGAGGATCGGGTGCATGTCGGGGAACGCCGAGCATATCGTCAAGAGCTTCGAGCACGAGTTGACGCGCCTGAGCGATCTTCTCACGCGCATGGGCGGACTGATCGAGACCGAGGTCGCGCTGGCCGCCGTCGCGGTGGTGGAGCGGGATCCGGGGTCGGCGGCGCGCGCGGTCGAGATGGATCCGGAGGTCGATCGACTGGAGCGCGAGGTCGAACAGTTCGCGATTCGCCTTCTCGCGCTGCGCCAGCCGGTGGCCGCCGATTTGCGACGCATCGTCGCCGCACTGAAGGTGGCGGCGGCGTTCGAGCGGATCGGCGATTACGCGGTCAATGCGGCGAAGCGGAGCATGGTGCTGGCCCAGTTCCCGTCCTTGTCGAATCTCGCCGGCATCGGCTCGATGGCACGGATGGTGCAGCAGAACCTGAAGATGGTGATCGATGCAGCGGGGACCTACGATCCGGAAAAGGCGATCGAGGTCTGGCGCTCGGACCGCCTGATCGACGATCTCTACACGGCGGTCTTCCGCGAGCTGGTCACCTACATGATGGAGGATCCGCGCCACATCACGCCCTGCACGCACCTGCTTTTCATTGCCAAGAATCTCGAGCGGATCGGCGATCACGCGACCAACGTGGCGGAGACCATCCACTATGCGGCGACCGGCGAGGTGCTGCCGGATGAGCGGCCGAAGGGAGAGAGTTCGGCCTTCGCGAGCGAGCAGCCGCGCGGATGAGCGAGATCCGCGCGATGGGGGAGATCGCGAGCGGCGCGCTGAAGCCGCTGGTCCTGGTGGTGGAGGACGAGGCGGCGCTGCTGACGATGCTCCGCTACAACCTCGAGAAACAGGGATTCCGCGTCGAGGAAGCGGCGGACGGCGAAGAGGCGATGACGCGGATTGCCGAGACGATGCCGGATCTCGTGCTGCTCGACTGGATGCTGCCCGTGATGTCCGGGATCGAGGTATGCCGGCAAATACGCCGCCGGACGGTGACGCGCGAGCTGCCGGTGATCATGCTGACGGCGCGGACGGAGGAGCAGGATACGGTCCGCGGGCTGAATGTCGGGGCGGACGATTACATCACGAAGCCGTTCAGCATGGCCGCGCTGCTGGCGCGCATCAGGGCGCTGCTTCGCCGCTCCGGGGCGGTGCCTGCGAAGGGTGAGCTTCGTTTCGACGACATCACGCTCGATCTCGCCCGGCATCGGACCAGCCGCAACGGCCGGGCGGTGCATCTCGGCCCGACCGAGTTCCGCCTGCTCGAATTCCTGATGCAGCATCCGCGCCGCGTCTTTTCGCGCGAAGAACTGCTCGATGCGGTATGGGGCCAGGGGATCCATGTCGAGCCGAGGACGGTGGATGTGCATATCCGCCGCCTGCGCCGGGCGATCAACGGTGCAGGCGAGCGCGACGTGGTGCGGACGGTGCGCGCCGCCGGCTACGCCCTCGATACCGACCCGGCCTAGCTCGACGTTCGCGCTTCAGGGGCGGCTCTCGATCATGATGCCGCACCGGATCGAGGCGAGCCCGCCCGCGCTCGCCGGTTGGCCGCCGCGGCTGGAGGTGGAGGGCGAGCGCCTCGTTTACGATTTCGCCGCCGCGGCCGGAAGCAGCGCCTTCAGTTCGCCGAGCCAGGGCTCATAGTGCTTCCATCTTTCGACGGAAGTCCGATAGATCGGCTGGCGCGCCTGCCGGAGGCTCGCCGTCATGATGCGGCGGCGATTGAGATGCGGCGCGAGGCAGGCATCGTTCCATGCCAGACCGCACGCCGCCAGCAGGCGCCGCGTCGTCGGCTCCGGATCGGCAACCAGTTCCTCGTAATCGATCTCGATGAAGCGATCCGGCGGCAGCACCTCACGCCAGTGCGCCATCAGTGTCTGGTACTGGCGATAGAAGAACACGAGACTGCCACGCTCGCCGGCAAAGGGCATCGTGACTTCGAAGTGCATGCAGAAAATGGAAAGGCAGGTATCGAGCGGATGCCGGCGGCAATGCACGATGCTGGCGCGGGGAAGAGTCTGGCGGATGATGCCGAGTTCGGCGAAGTTGAACACCCTCTTGTCGGTCACGCGCGCGGCCTCGGGCGAGATGCTGCGCAATAGCGCGAGGTACTCCTCGCCCAGGCGGCGGACAGCGGCCGGATCGGCTTCGGCGGCCAGCAGGCTGAGGCCAGCGCGGCTGTGGTCCTGCCAGAAAGTGAGTTCCCCACCCGCCGCCACATCCGGATGGCGAGCCAGGATCTGCTCGACCAGCGTGGTTCCGGAGCGCGGCATGCCGACGATCAGGATCGGCGTTTCGTCGGCAACGCCGAGCCCGGGGCGACGGGCGAGATAGCCCGCCGGCGTGGCCGCGATCATCTCCTTGGTGCGGCGCAGAACGGCAGCCCGGTCGAGCACGGTAGCGGAGCGGATGCGGTTCGCAGCCTCGAAGTGTCCCATGGCTTGCGCGTATTCGCCGACATCGTCATGCGCCTTGCCGAGCGCAAAGCAGAGTGCCATGCGGTCCCTGGAACCAAGGCCGGGCCGCTCCAAAGAGGCGGCGATCCGCCCGATCAGGGCCTGATCCGCGGCGGTGAATGTCCGGGTCATGACCAGCGGATACCAGGCCGTGACCAGGCTCGGGTCGAGAGCGATGCCGCGCTCGATCAAGGCGGTGGCCTCGGCCGAATCGCCCGCCTGCGCCACCATCTGGCCGAGCAGCACATGGGCGATGCCGTGATCCGGGGCGGCGAGGATAACGGCGCGCAGCATCTCCATTGCCAGGGCGCTGTCTCCGGCGGCATCGGCGGCACAGGCCAAGTCGATCCGCCCCTGGACCGACTCCGCCCCTGCCGCGGCGGCGGCAGCACGGAAGGCAGCCGCCGCCTCCGCGCCGCGATTCTGGCCGAGATAGATCTGTCCCAGACGACACTGTCCGAGATGCCATCCCGGCTCCTGCCGAACGGCCTCTTTGTACAGGCCGAGCGCCTGGTGCGTCCGTCCGAGGCGATCGAACGCAGCGGCGAGGTTTTTGCGCGCGCTGGCGAAGTCCGGCTTCAGCCGGACGGCGGCGGCAAAGGCAATCGCCGCGGCCTCGGCCTGGCCCGCCTTGAGGCAGACGACGCCAAGGTCATGCTGCACGTTTGCCGCCCCAGGATCGAGTGCAACCGATTGCCGGAGATGCGCGATCGCTTCGGTGAGTTTTCCTTCCCGCACCAGACGCACGCCAAGCAGAGCCTCGCGCTCGGCGGCAAGGATTTGTGCCTTGGAAGGCTTTGCCGGTGCGGCGGCGGTGGCACGGCGGCCGACTCCCTCATCGAGGTCTCGCTTCACGTCGGCGAAGTAGTCGGCGATGTGACCTGCCTCGGTGAGGTTGCGGGGCAGCGCGGGATTGTTCCCTCCATCGCCCGCACGTGCGGCATCCCTGTCAGCCCCGGGAGGTGTGGGTTGCATCGCGCCTGCAGCGCCCGGGCGCCGCGCAGATTCCGGCACGCCAGCTCCTTCTTTTTCGATCACAACGTTTCGAGCCACGGCCTGCGCTCGACCTCGAACGACCAGGCACTGCGCCGCTGGCACGGTACCGCGAGATACGCTTGGGCGATAGCGTCCGGATTGAGGGTGCTGTCGGGCCGCTCCGGCGGGTCCGGGCGGCGGGCTGCACGCACGCCGCCGTCAATGCTGAAATGGGCGAGCTGGATGCCTTTGGATCCCAGCTCGCGTGCCGCACCCTGGGCGAGGCCGCAAAGCGCGAACTTGCCCATGGCAAAAGATGCGGAGCCGGCGAAACCCTTGATGCTGGGGGCCGCGCCGTCGAGCAGGATGGCGCCGCGGCCGCGCCGAGCCGCCTGCCGGACGAGCAGGAATGCACCAAAAGCCGACATCATAAGCGCCTCGCCCACACCCTCCGGATCAAGCCCCGCAAGCGGACCTTGCAGGCGGCGGCGCGCATTGTAGGTCACCACCTCCGGCTATGTGTCCAGGTAAGGCCAGTACCCCGAATCAAACTTGAGTGACACAGATCCCCCGCGTCCGATCGCCATCTTTTCCCTCCCTCTGGGAGAGGACCTCTTTTTATCCCCCCTCTCCCTCTGGGAGAGGGGTTGGGGGTGAGGGTCGGAGGTGAGGGCGGATCACTCCTCCATGAAAATCGGTACCGGGTGCGCAACTTCGATCGCCGCACGCATCAGCCCGGCCGCCACGGCGGCGCCGTGGGCCACAGCGGCCTGCAGGTGCTGCACGCGCTGATCTTTGATTTCCTCAATGACCGGACGTCCGGCCTCTTTGCCGACGTCCGGATCGGCGGAAAACGGCTGCGCCTCAGCGTGCCGGCAGCCGGCGCAAGAGCCGCGTTTGGGGCCCTGCCCGAGGGCGAAATCAGGGCCCGGCGATGAACGGCGAGAGCGTTGCACGGCGCTTGTCCGCTCAGGCGGCGCGCTCGAGAGGGACGAGGCTTTGGCGGTTGAGAAGCTCGCGATACGGGCCGGGCCTCTGCGCAAGCTCCGCCGGCGCTCCCTGATCGACGATCCGGCCGCTCTCGAGAACGATGATCCGGTCGCAGTCGCGGAGCGTGGAAAGCCGGTGCGCTACGGCGATCACGGTGCGGCCGGCGGCGAGCCGGTCGAGCGCCTGCTGCACCCCCGCCTCGGATTCCGAATCGAGCGACGAAGTGGCCTCGTCGAGCAGCAGGATCCGGGCATCGCAGAGGAACGCGCGTGCAATCGCCAGGCGCTGGCGCTGCCCGCCGGAGAGTTTCATCCCCCGCTCCCCGACGATGCTGTCATAGCCCTCGGGGAGGGCCCCGATGAACCCTTCTGCCTCCGCCGCCCGGGCGGCAGCGCGCACTTCCTCCCGGCTCGCCTCCGGGCGGCCGTATCTGATGTTGTCCCATACGGTTCGGTGGAAGAGCTGCACATCCTGCGAAACGACCGAGAGAATCGCCGCCAGGCGCTCCGGGGGAATGGTCGCGACATCGACCCCGTCGATCAGCACCCGGCCCATGCGCGCATCGTACTGGCGCTGCAGCAGCGCAAGCAGCGTCGTCTTGCCCGAGCCTGAACGCCCGACCAGCCCAATCCGCTCGCCCGCCTGCACCGAAAGCGAAATCCTCTGCAGCACCGATGGCCCTCCCCGGTAGCCGAATTCGACCTCCGCCAGCGTGATCGCCCCGCTCGGAGCAGGCAGGGGACGGACGGCGGGTGCCGGTTTCAGCTCGTGCGGAAGCAGAAGGGCGCCCAGCGCCTCGGCCAGCCGTGCCCAATCCTGCACCATCTGCACCAGGGCCACGGCAAGATCGCGGGTTCCGTGCAGCACCGTGAAGCCGAGCGTGGTCACCAGCACGACATCTCCCGCGCTCGCCAACCCCTCTCCGAAGCGGTGCAGCGTCCAGGCGAGCAATCCTGCGGTGAGGAGTGCCGTTGACAGGGCGTGCAGCATCCGGAGCTTTTCGAGATAGCGGAGGCTGACCCGCCGCGCCGTCATCTCCCGCTCGACGCTGGCCGCGAAATGCCGCCGCTCGCGGAGGCTGGCTCCGAACGCGCGCACGACACCCGCATTGTTGATCACATCGACCAGCTCGCCCTCGATGATTGCCGCGGCCGACGCATAGGCCTCGTGCAGTGGGCGGCCGGCGCGCGCCGCCCATCCGATCGCCCCGCCGAGCGCGCCAGCCACGCCGACCAGGGCCAGCCCCATCATCGGATCGACCGTGCCGAGGGTCACGATGGCGAGCAGCACGGCGAGAGCCGAGGGCAGCACGCTCCACGTCACCAGGCTCTCGATGCGGAACACCGCATTGCCGGTCGCGGAAATGCGGCCGGCCAGGGCTCCGGGGTGGCGGTCGGTGAAATAGTCGGGGGCGTGTCCGAGCAGGTGATCGAACAGCCGGCGGCGGAGATCGCCGGTCACGGCGACGAAGCTCTGCGCGGCGACCCACCCCGCGACCCGCCAGGAGATGTTGTCCACCGCAATCAGTCCGGCGAGCGCGGCGAAGGCGCTCCAGGCGACGGCGGTTTCGTGCCGCGCCAGCACGTCGACCAGCATCTTCACCGCATACTGGGAGCCGATCGCCGCAGCGACCGCGGTCAGAACGAAGAGGAAGATGCCGATGTGAGCGGCCCGGTGCCGATCGATCGTGCGCAGGATGACACGCATCGGGCGCGGTTCGATCCCGGCGTCCGGGATGGTCCGGCATCCTGGAAGACTCCGCCATCCGCCCATGGGCAACTTCCCTCTCTTAAGCGCCCGTCCGGCGTGACGGCGGCCTGGAAACGGGCGGGCACCTTCCGGGGCAAGACATCGGCGTGCAATCCGGCAGCAATGGGGCCGAGCTTGCCCTACCGCTGCCGCATCAGGCGCGGAGGTTCGCGGGACGGCGAGACATCGCCCGGCGAAAAGGAGCCAATGGCCTTGCGCATCGCAGAGATTGCACCGTTGACGGAATCCGTCCCGCCGAAGCTGTACGGGGGCACGGAGAGGGTTGTCGCCTACCTCACCGAGGAACTGGTCTCGATGGGACACGAGGTGACCCTGTTTGCGAGCGGAGATTCGGCGACGACGGCGCGGCTCGAGGCCGTTTGGCCGCACGCGCTCAGGCTTGATCCCGAGATCCGGGACTGGGTCGCCCCGCACATGCTGCTGATGGAACGGGTGCGCCAGCATGCGCAGGAGTTCGATGTCCTGCATTTCCACATGGACTACTGGCCGGCGTCGCTGTTTGCGCGCCAGCCGGTGCCCTTCATGACCACGCTGCATGGCCGGCTCGATCTCGGCGAGCTCGGGCCCGTTTATGCCGGGCTGCCGCCAATGAACCTGATCTCGATCTCGGACGCCCAGCGCGCGCCGCTGCCGGCAGTGCCGTTCATGGCGACGATTCCCCACGGCCTTCCACCCTCGCTGCTCCGGCCCTCCCCGATCGAGCCAACCTATCTCGCCTTCCTCGGCCGCATCTGCCCCGAGAAGCGGCCGGATCGGGCGATCCGGATCGCCCGCGCGGCCGGTCTTCCGCTGCGCATTGCGGCCAAGGTGGATCGCGTGGACGAGGCCTATTTCGAGCGCGAGATCCGGCCGATGCTGGGGCCCGACACCGACTTCATCGGCGAGATCGACGACAATGCCAAATCGGCGTTTCTGTCCGGCGCGCGCGCGCTCCTGATGCCGATCGACTGGCCCGAGCCGTTCGGGCTCGTCATGATCGAGGCGATGGCCTGCGGCACCCCGGTGATCGCCTATGACCATGGCTCCGTGCCCGAGATCATCGAGCACGGGCTGACCGGCTTCATCGTCGGCGACGAGGCGGCGGCCGTGGCGGCGGTCAAGCGCATCGATCGCCTTTCACGGAAGGTTATCCGCCAGGAGTTCGAACGCCGCTTCACGGCGCGGCGCATGGCCGAGGATTATCTCGCGGCCTGTCAGTCGCTGCTCGGGCGCCGGATCGGCCGGCTGAAGCTGGTCGTCTGAAATCCCGCTGAAATCCTCGGGCTTCACGGCTCCGCCGGCGCCGGCTCGGGCCGCCCCGCCGGCGATGCGCGAGGCACCAGCGTGAGCGGCGGCCGTGCCCCATAGGTCTCCGCCAGATCGCTCACCGGCCCGCTGAAGGGGGTCGGCGCCAGCCGCTCGGCCCTCAGAAAGGCGGTGAGCGGCCGCGAATCCGGGATGTCGAGGAATTTCACGATCGAAGCGGCGGTTTCCTGCGGTTCCTCGAGCAGGTCCGAATAGGCGATCACCAGCTTCTTCCGCGCCTCGATCCCGGCGAAGAAGCCCTCGATTTCCCTGACATACTGCCGCCAGACCGCGACCCCGTCGCTCAAGGATCCGATCCATCCCTTGCCGAGCAACGACCGCGCGACCGCCGCCGGCTCGCGCCGGATATGGATGAACTTCGAGTGCGGCAGCATGGCCTCGATCAGGCTGAGACAGGAACCGGATACGGGCAGGCGCGGCCGGGACGAGAGCCGCCCGCTGAGCACCGTCGGGTCTGCGTAGGGCGGGTGCTTGTCGCCCCAGATCGGGGTCGCGACGCCGAGCACGTCGCGATAGTACTCCTCGATCAGTGCCCCGGCGCGCTTTTCGATGAAGGAGCGGAAACGCACGCTGTGGTCGGGATCCAGGAGATCGGGCCGCGCGCAGTCGATCTCGATGAACTGCTTGAAGAGCACGCCGAGACGTGCCTCGTTGGTGAGCGTGATCAGGGGGTGGTGGTTGAGCATTGCCGCCAGGAACGTCGTTCCGGATCGCGGGGCCCCGATGATCCAAAGCGGTTGCGACCGCATCCATTCTCCTTCCGCTCTCAGGCCGAGCAGGATCCGGCGCGGATATGGCGGCTGCTTGGTTGCAGGATGGCCATTCCGTGGCGAACGCGGTCCGATGCCGGGAACGTCACGCAACGGGAATGATATCGCCGGTCCTATGCCGCCTCGGCGCGCTCGGCGATGCGAACGAGGTCCTCGAGTAGTTGGCGCGCCGCCGGCAGGCGCCGGCCCGGCTCGAGTTCGCGGGCGAGGGCGATCTTGTGGTCGGGGCGCAGGCGGATGCCGCCCTTTTGCGTCGCCAGCCATGCCGCGAGGCCGCCCGGGTTGCGGAACTGGTTGTGGCGGAAACTGAGGAGCAGCCCCTTCGGCCCGGCCTCCAGGCGCTCCACGCCGGCGGCGCGGCAGGCACGCTTGAGCGCCACGACCGCCAGAAGATTTTCCACCTCGACCGGGAGCGTTCCGAAGCGATCGACAAGCTCCGCCGCCATGGCCTCGGATTCGACATCCGAGGCGAGCGCGCCGATGCGGCGGTAGAGGCCGAGGCGGACCGGAAGATCCGTGACGTAGGTTTCCGGGATCAGGACCGGCAGGCCGAGGCCGATGCCGGGCGTCCATTCGCGTTCGGCGCCCCGCCGCTCTCCCTCGCGGCCGGAAAGCTCGGCCACCGCATCCTCGAGCATCTGCTGATAAAGCTCGATTCCGACCTCCCGGATGTGCCCCGACTGCTCCTCGCCGAGCAGATTGCCGGCGCCGCGGATGTCGAGATCGTGCGAGGCGAGCGTGAACCCGGCGCCGAGGCTGTCGAGCGCCTGCATCACCGAGAGCCGTTTCTGCGCGCTCGCCGAGAGCATCTGGTTGGGCGGCCAGGTCAGATAGGCGTAGCCGCGCTGCTTGCCTCGCCCGATGCGACCGCGAAGCTGGTAGAGCTGCCCGAGCCCGAAGTGATCGGCGCGATGCACGATCAGCGTGTTCACCGCCGGCATATCGAGCCCGCTTTCGATGATGTCGGTGGAAAGCAGCAGATCGGCACGGCCCTCGCTGAACTCGGTCATCACCTGTTCGAGGGCGCTCGGTGCCAGACGCCCGTGCGCTTCGAGAATCCGTGCTTCCGGCACGATCTCCTTCAATCGCTGCGCCATCCGCGGCAGGTCTTCGATGCGTGGTGCGACGCAAAACACCTGCCCGCCGCGGAAGCGCTCGCGCTGGATTGCCTCGTGAACGACGACGGCATCGAAGGGCATGATGAACGTGCGCACGGCAAGGCGGTCGACCGGTGGGGTTGCGATCAGGCTCATTTCGCGCACCCCCGAGAGCGCGAGCTGGAGGGTGCGCGGAATGGGTGTTGCGGTCAGGGTCAGCACGTGGACGTCGCTTTTGAGGCTCTTCAGGCGCTCCTTGTGGGCGACGCCGAAATGCTGCTCTTCATCGATCACCAGGAGGCCGAGCGCGGCGAAGCGGATGCTTTTCGAGAGCAGCGCGTGCGTGCCGATGACGATCGAGACGTCGCCTTGCGCCAGCCGCTCGCGCACCGAAGCTGCTTCTTTCGCCGGCACCAGGCGCGAAAGCTGGGCGATCTTGACGCCGGTTCCGGCGAAGCGGGCGGAGAAGGTGCGGAAGTGCTGGCGAGAGAGCAGCGTCGTCGGCACCACCACCGCGACCTGGGCGCCGGCCATGGCCGCGACATAGGCGGCGCGCAGCGCGACCTCGGTCTTGCCGAACCCGACATCGCCGCAGATCAGCCGATCCATCGGGCGGCCGGAGGCGAGATCCTGCAACACGTCGCCGATGGCACGCGCCTGGTCCTCGGTTTCCGCGAAGGGGAAGCGGGCGCAGAATTCTTCGAAGCTTCCCTCCGGCGGGGAAAGTTCAGGCGCCTCCCGCACCGTGCGCTCGGCGGCGAGCGCGATCAGTTCGCGGGCGATGTCGCGGATGCGGTGCTGCATGCGCGCCTTGCGCGTCTGCCAGCCGGCACCGCCGAGACGATCGAGTGCGACCGCCCCGTCGGCGGCGCCGAAGCGCGAGAGGAGTTCGATGTTCTCGACCGGCAGGAACAGCTTTTCTCCGCCATCATAGATCAGCCTGAGGCAATCGTGCGGCGCCTGGTCGACGGCGAGCGTGGCCAGGCCGTCATAGCGCCCGATGCCGTATTCCTGATGGACGACGAGATCGCCGGCGGCGAGTTCGCCTGCCTCGGCGATCAGGTCGTCGGCCGATTTGCGCCGGCGGAGTGGGCGGCTGATGCGTTCGCCGAGGAGATCCTGCTCGGCGACGACCGCGAGCCCGTCGGCCACGAATCCGCGTTCGAGCCCGAGCACGAGGAGGCCGGGCTGCCCGGGATCGAGCCTTTCGATCTCCGGCCAGCGTGCGAGGCGGCGAGCGCCCGCGAACCCGTGCTCGGAGAGAAGATGGAGGAGCCGTTCCCGCGAGCCCTCGGTCCAGGCGGCGAGGATCAGCTTTTTTCCCTCTCTCGCCCATCGTGCGGCAGCGTCGGCGAGTTGCGCGAAGATATCGCCGCCGGCGCGTTCGCCGCCGTGCGTGAAGAGCGGGCCCGGCCGGCCCCCGGCTTCGATGCCGGCAGCGCCTTCGGGGCGCGCGTAGGGGCTGAAGGCGAAGACCTTCGCGGACGCCAGCATGGCCTCGAAGCCGGGCCGGTCGAGATAGAGGAGATCGGGAGGGAGCGGCCGGTAAGGGGTTTCACCGTCGCGCGGCGCCGTGCGTCTTGCCTCGTAATGATCGGCGATCATTTCGAGCCGCCCCGACAGTACTTCTTCGGCCTGGTGGTCGAAGGAGACCGAGGCGTCAGGCAGGTAATCGAGAAGCGTTTCGAGATGATCGTGGAACAGCGGAAGCCAGTGCTCCATGCCGGGGTGCCGGCGCCCTTCCGAGATGGCGAGATAGAGCGCATCGGAGCTGGCGGCGTTGCCGAATCGTTCGCGCCAGGCACTGCGGAAGCGGGCGATGGCGGCCTTGTCGAGCGGCACTTCCGAGACCGGGTGCAGGACGAGCGAGGTGATGGCGCCGCCGCTCAACTGCGTTGCCGGGTCGAAACGCTTCAGGCTCTCGAGCTGATCGCCGAACAGATCGAGCCGCACCGGCTCTTCCGCGCCGGCAGGGAAGAGATCGATGATGCCGCCGCGCACAGCGAACTCGCCCGGTTCGAGGACGGTGGCGCTGCGGCCGTAGCCGTTGCTTTCGAGGAAGCCCAGGAGCGCCCTGGTATCGAGGCGGCCGCCTGGAACGAGTGAGAAGCTTCGGCCGCGAAAGGCCGTGCGCGGCGGCACCCGCTGCACGAGCGCGTTGACGGTGGTGAGGACGATGGCCGGTTTCGCCGGCGGGGCAAAAAGGCGCGCCAGTGTCGCCACGCGCTCGGCGACCAGCTCCGGCTTCGGCGAGACCCGGTCGTAGGGCAGGCAGTCCCAGGCCGGGAACGGCAGGGATTCGATGTCCGGGGCGACGATCGCAAGTGCCTCGGCCATCCGTGCCATGCGCGCATCGTCGCGCGCCACGTGCAGCACCGTGCCGGCGTGCTCGGCGCGCCGCCGGGCGAGGAGCATGGCATCGAACCCCTCGGGTGCGCCGTAAACGGGAAGTGCGCTCATCGCCCGGCCGCCTCGCGCATCGCCCTGAGCAGTGGCTTGTCATGCTCGGGCGGAATGGGCCGCTGGCCGCTCACCCAGGCCACGAGGTCGGGGTCGGAGAGCGCGAGGAGTGCTTCGAGCTGGGCAAGGTCGGACTCATTCATGCCGGCCACTCGT
Source organism: Acetobacteraceae bacterium (assembly GCA_030041255.1). GTDB lineage: Bacteria > Pseudomonadota > Alphaproteobacteria > Acetobacterales > Acetobacteraceae > JAKAWQ01. The sequence continues at coordinate 10,747 of JASHOF010000017.1, read as the reverse complement.
GCGGTGACGAATCCGCCGATCAGGTGATCACACTCGGCGGTGCCGCGGTGCGTCGCGCGGTAGAGAATGCGGCGGCGCCGCGAGTCGAGGGAGGAGGGAGCCTCGGTCATTGGCGAGGGTCCTATAAAGCCGATTGCGCCGGCCGGGAATCGCTGCCGCATGCACCCGCAACATATTGCATCGTGGTGAACTCTCGGCAATCTGCCCCGGGCGAGCGGGCTCTTGCTTGCAAACTGCGAGAATTCCGCTAGACCGCACCGCCGGCCGGCAAGGGACATCCCCGATGGAAGGCCGGAGGGAGGCCAAGGGGGGAACCGGGACGTGGCGGCGCTGATCGAGATTCGGGGCCTGACCAGGCGGTTCGGCAGCCTCACCGCGGTGGACGATGTCTCCTTCAACGTGGAGCGGGGCGAGGTGCTGGGGTTTCTCGGCCCGAACGGCGCCGGCAAGACCACGACCATGCGCATGCTGGCGGGCTTCGTCACCCCCACCGCGGGCAGTGCCGCGGTCGCCGGGCACGATGTCACGGCAGAGCCCGTGGCGGCGCGGCGCGCGCTTGGCTTCCTGCCCGAAGGGGCGCCGACCTATCCGGAGATGACGGTGGCGGGGTTCCTTCGCTTCACGGCGCGCATTCGTGGCTATGGCGGTTCGGAGCTTGCCTCCCGCGTTGCCGCGGCGATCGCTTTGACCGAACTGCAAAGCGTGCGGCTGCAGCCGGTGGAGACCCTCTCCAAGGGCTTCAAGCGGCGCGTCGGGCTGGCCCAGGCGCTGCTGCACGACCCGCCCGTGCTGGTACTCGATGAACCGACCGACGGGCTCGACCCGAACCAGAAGCACGAGGTGCGGACGCTGATCCGGCGCCTGGCGCCGGAGAAGGCGATCGTCATCAGCACCCACATCCTGGAAGAGGTAGAGGCCGTGTGCACGCGCGCGATCATCATCGCAGCCGGCCGGATCGTCGCCGACGATACGCCGGCGGCCCTGGCCGCGCGCGATCCGTCGGGGCGGCTCGAGGAGGTTTTTCGCGCCATCACGCGTCCCCCCGTTCTGGCGAAGGCCGCCTGATGCGCAACATCTTCGTGATCGCGGGGCGCGAGCTGGCCGGCTATTTCGCAACCCCCGTCGCTGCCGTCTTCATCGTCATTTTCCTCGTGCTGCAAGGCGTGCTGACGTTCAATGCCGGCGGCTTCTTCACCCGCGGCCAGGCGGATCTCGTGCCCTTTTTCGAATTCCTGCCCTGGGTGTTTCTGCTCCTGGTACCCGCGATCAGCATGCGCCTCTGGGCCGAGGAGCGGCGCCTTGGCACGATCGAGCTGCTGCTCACTCTTCCCGTCACCGAGGCTGAGGCCGTGATCGGCAAATTCCTGGCCGCCTGGGTCTTCTGCATCATCGCGCTGGCGCTGACATTCCCTTTCGTCATCACGGTGAACATCCTGGGTTCGCCGGACAACGGTGTGATCGCCGCCGGCTATCTCGGAGGGGTGCTGGTCTCGGGGGCGTTCCTTGCGGTCGGCTCGGCAACCTCTGCAATGACCAAGAACCAGGTGATCGCGTTCGTGCTCGGAGTTGCGATCTCGTTCGTGTTTGCCGTCTCGGGCTATTCCGTGGTCACCGATTTCCTCGATCGCAACCTTCCCGTGCTGGCCTCGATTGCCCGCGGCTTCTCGGTGATCCAGCGGTTCCGGGCCATCTCGCAGGGGCTGCTGAGCCTCTCGGATCTCGTCTTCTTTGCGAGCTTCATCTGCTTCTGGCTGTTTTTGAACGTGATCGTCGTCGATCATCGCAAGGCGAGCTGAGGGAATGCGCGCGCCGGTCCGCCGCCTCTGGTCGTCGGTGGTTGCGGTCATCGCGGTGGCGGTGATCGCGATCGGCGTCAACCTGTTCGTCGGAGCGCGGTTCGCCAATGCGCATCTCGATTTCACGGCCGGCAGCGTCTACACCCTGTCCAGGGGCACGCGGACGATTCTTGCCGATCTCGGGCAACCGGTCACGCTCCGTCTCTACTACTCGCGCACGCTCGGCGCCCGCCTGCCGGTGTACGGCGAATATGCCGACCGGGTGCGCGCCATGCTGCTCGAATATGCGGCCCGCGCGCGTGGCAAAATCCACCTCGAATTCTTCGACCCGCTGCCCTTCAGCCGCACCGAGGATGAAGCGCTCGGGTATGGGCTGACCGGTGTGCCGCTCGAGCAGGGCGGCAGCAAGGTTTATTTCGGCCTGGCCGGGACCAATCTCATCAATACCGAGCGCACGATCCCGTTCTTCGATCCCTCGCGCGAGCGATTCCTCGAATATGATCTGACGCGGCTGGTGCTCGAGCTAGCGCATCCGAAGCCGCCGGTGGTCGGCGTGATGTCCTCGCTGCCGTTGTTCGGCAATCCGCGGCTGATGATGATGGGCCAGGGGCAGGCCGGGCAGCCGGGTGGCCCCTGGATGTCGCTGGTCGAGCTCGAGAAGGATTTCCATCTCGAGCAGGTGCCGCTGACCGCGCAGGTGATCGATCCGAAAATCCAGGTGCTGCTGGTGGCGCAGGCGCAGGACCTGCCACTTCCGACGCTGTATGCGATCGACCAGTTCGTGATGCGGGGCGGGCGCCTGATGGTGGTGGTCGATCCGCGCAGCGAGGCACAGGCGGCCACGCCGGGCCCGAACGGCATGCCCGTGATCGACACCTCTTCGGATCTGGAGCCGCTCTTCAAGGCCTGGGGCATCGAGTACTCCCCGGACAAGATCGTCACCGAAGAGAGCGAGGCGGTCGTGGTGCAGCAGAGCGGCTCGGCCGAGGTCGAAGGCGTGCCGTACATCGCCTGGTTCAATATCACGGGTGGCATCTCGCGTTCCGATCCGGCAACCGCGGATCTCCGCCAGGTCACCGTCGGTTCGGCGGGCTTCATCGCGAAGGCGCCCGGGGCGCACATCACCTTCACACCGCTCTTGGAATCCAGTGCGCAATCCGAGGTGCTGCCGGTGAGCGCGGTGAGCGTGGATCCGGATCCGGCTAAGCTGCTGGCCGGGTTCAAGCCCGCGGGCGGGCCGCGGGTCATCGCGGCGCGCGTGCGCGGGATCCTGCATTCGGCCTTCAAGGGCCCGCCGCCATTGCCGGTGGGTGTCGAGCGGGCCGCCGACCTCACGCCCTACATCGCCGCGACGAAAGAGCCGGCGGATCTCGTGGTCGTTGCGGATTCCGACATTCTCGCCGACCGGTTCTGGGTGCAGGTGCAGGATTTCTTCGGCCAGCCGGAAGCCATTCCGTTCAGCGACAACGGCGCGCTGGTCTCGAATCTCGTGGGCTCGCTGGCCGGCGGTGACCTGTTGCTGACGCTGCGTGGCCGTGGCGATCCGAACCGTCCCTTCACCGTGATCCAAGCGATGCAGAACCAGGCGCAGGCCCGCTTCCGGCGCACCGAACTGGCCTTGCAGGCGCGGCTGACGGCAACGGAGCAGAAACTGAATGCACTCCGCCACGGCACCGCAGCCGCGGGCCCTGGGGCGGCCGGGGCCAGCGGGCAGGCGCTGCTGACGGCCGCCCAGACCCAGGCGATCGAGGCTGCCGAACAGGAGATTCTCGACACCCGCCGGGAGCTTCGCCAGGTGGAGTTCGATCTCAACCGCACCATCACGCACCTCGAGACCGAGCTTCGGCTTTTCTGCATCGTGCTGGTGCCCCTGATCCTGGTGCTGGCCGCGATCGTGCTCGCGCTCTATCGCGGGCGCCGGCGCCGTCTCGCGCACGCATGAAACCACGCACCTCCACGATCCTGGCTGTTGTCGCCGTCGTTGTGCTGGTGGCGGGCTGGTATTTCGGCCCGCATCGGAGCCCGGCCGAGCGGCAGCAGCCGGCGACTGCGCCGCTCTTCTTCCCGGGGCTTGCCCCGCGGCTCGAAAAGGCGGCGCGGATCGAAATCGCGAGCGCGGGGAAGAAATTCGTGATCGAGCGCCAGGGTGACGTGTGGGGCCTGCCCGATCTCGGGTTCTACCCGGTCGAGCCGACCAAGGTGCACGGCGTGCTGGCCGGCCTCGCGTTGCTGCGCCGGCTCGCCCCGCGCACTTCGGACCCGGCGGAATTCGCGACCCTCGGTGTCAGCGATCCGACCAAGGCCGGGAGCAGCGGACGCCTCGTGGAAGTGAGCGATGCTTCCGGGCATCCGATCGTCTCGCTGATCGTCGGCAATCAGCGTTACGCGAGCACCGCCGACAGCCCGGAGACCGAATATGTCCGCCGGCCGGACGAAAATCGGAGCTGGCTTGCGCAAGGACCGCTGGCGATCGATGGGGAGGAGGATCTGTGGATCGATCATAGCCTCGCCAATATCAGCCACGACCAGGTTGTGCATGTCAGCGTGACGCGTGGGGAAGAAGAGCTCGATTTTGCGCCGAAGGCGGGCAAGCTGGCTCTCCTTTCGCCCGCAGATCATCCGCCGCTCGATCCCTACAAGCTCGAGCCCGTCTGGCAGGCGCTCGAATCGCTCTCGTTCTCGCATGTCCGCGAGGGGCCAGCGCTGCCGGGCAAGGAATTCGCCCGCGCGGTGTTCACCACCAGGGACGGGACGGAAGTCACGGCCACGCTGGCACTGGATGGCAAGAATCTCTGGGCGCGTTTTGCCGCCTCGGGGAGCGGGAAGGATGCCAAGGCGCTGGCTGCAAAATTCGGAAACTGGGCCTTTCAGCTCGGAGACTGGCGCGAAAGCGAGCTGGCGCCGAAGCTTGCCGATCTCGTGAAGAGCGCTGCTCCGGCCAAGCCGTGAGCGGAGGGTCCGCCGCCAGCGGAGGGTCCGCCGACGGCCGGCGCGAGTATCCCTCCCGGCCGCTGATCGGCATCGGCATCATCGTGCTGAAGCCGGGCGCGGTGCTGCTGGTGCGCCGCGGGCAGGCGCCTGCGCAAGGGGAGTGGAGTCTTCCGGGCGGCGCGCAGGAGCTTGGCGAAACGGCGGAAGAGGCCGCGCGCCGGGAATTGCAGGAGGAGACCGGGCTTGCGGTCGGGCCGCTCACGCTGGTCGGCCATTTCGACAGCATCCATCGAGCGTCGGACGGGCGCATCCGGTTCCACTACACGATCCTCGATTTCGGGGCCCGGTACAGCGGGGGCGAAGCCTGGCCCGGTTCGGATGTCTCGGAACTCGCGTGGGCGGCGGAAACAGATCTGGCGCGGTTTTCGCTCCGCCCGCAGGCGACGGCGATGATCGCCCGCACCCGGGCGTTGCTTGGTTAGTTCTCGGTGCTCAGCCGGGGTGCAGGAGCCCCTCGGCCAGGAGCGGGGTGTCGTCCGGCCAGTATTCCTCGGGTCGCGGGCGCTCCGCCCCGAATTCTGCGATCGGCCGGCAGGCGAGCACCGGTAGTACCCAACGCGCCGGCGATGGCCGCATTCGTGTCGGTATCCCCGTCTTCGCCGACGGTTTCGATCAGCGCCTGTTCGGGATTGCGCGTATGCAGGAGATGGTGGAACGCGTTCTGAAGCGCCGTCAGCACCCAACGCGGCTTCGCTCATCTCGCCGGGCGTCGCACCGCCGATGCCGGCGGAGATGGCAGTGGTGAAGGCGACGGCGGCGGCGACGCACACGGGATGGGGGTGCGTGAGGCGGCAATCGCGTGCGGCCCAGGCGGCTGCTTCAGAGGGCGTGCGCGCGGCAATCCCGATCGGGGCGGCTCATCGCGCTTGTCACCGCCTTATCCTAAGCTCTGGCCTGTCGAGTTGAAAACCCGGAGCAGGGCTGTGCCTGACGCGATGAAGCCACGTGAACGCGCCCCTCATCCGGCGCTCAGGCTTCCCGATGGTGCGCGCGCACTCGCACGCGATCGGGCCGATCCGCTCGGCCACTTCCGCGGGCGTTTTCATCGACCGCCTGGACTGATCTACCTCGACGGCAATTCGCTCGGCATGATGCCGAATGCCGTGCTCCCCCGCATCGAGGCGGTGCTGACGCGCGAATGGGGGGAGGGGTTGATCCGAAGCTGGGATGATGCCGGCTGGTGGGATTTGCCGCTGCGTGTGGGGGCGAAGATCGCGCCGCTGATCGGTGCCAGGGAGGAGGAGGTGGTGGCGACCGACAGCACGTCGGTCAACCTCTTCAAGCTGCTCGCCGCTGCCCTCGCACTCCGCCCCGGGCGGGGGGTGATCCTCACCGACACGGGTAACTTTCCAACCGATCTCTATATTGCCGAGGGGCTTTCCCGCCTCATTCCCGGCTGCGAGCTGCGCTCCGTTCCGCTCGGGGAAATCGCGGGCGCACTCGATCGATCGGTTGCTGTCCTTGCTCTCGGCCATGTCGATTATCGCAGCGCCGGGATCCTGGACATGGCCGGAATGACCAGCGCCGCGCATGCGGCCGGCGCGCTCGCGCTCTGGGATCTGTCGCATTCGGCCGGTGCGATCGCAGTGAATCTCGAGGCGGCGGCGGTCGATCTCGCGGTCGGCTGCGGCTACAAGTATCTCAATGGCGGGCCCGGTGCGCCGGCTTATCTCTATGTCCGGCGCGATCTGCAGCCAGAGATCCGCTCGCCGCTTCCGGGATGGTGGGGGCACGCCGAGCCGTTCGCCTTCGCCTCCTCCTACGTCGCGGCGCCGGGCATCGCGCGCATGCTGTGCGGCACGCAGCCGATCCTGGCCCTCGCCGCGCTCGATGCGGCGCTCACGTTGTGGGCCGAGGTGGATTTCGCGCTGCTCGAGGAGAAGCGGAACGCGCTCAGCGAGCTGTTCATCGAACTGGTCGAGGAAGGTTGCCCCGATCTCGTTCTGGCTTCTCCGCGCGATCCTGCCCGCCGCGGCAGCCATGTATCCTTCCGCCATCCGAAGGGGCGGGCGATCCTGGAAGCGCTGCGCGCCGAGGGCGTGGTGGCCGATTTCCGCAGCCCCGATCTTCTCCGCTTCGGCATCGCGCCGCTGACGCTGGGCTACGCTGATATTTTCGACGCCGCGGAGCGGCTTTCCCGCGCTTTGACCCGGACGTGAGGAGATCAGGCCGCCGCGCCGCTCTCGCGCAGGCGCTGGGCGTAGATGTTGATGATGAGGGCGGCGAGCAGGATCAGGCCGCGAATCAGGATCTTCACGAAGCTGTCGATGCTCACGTGATCGAGGCCATTGTTGAGCACTCCGAGCACGAGCAGCCCGATGATGGTCTCGCCGATGCCGCCGCTGCCGCCGAAAAGGCTGGTGCCGCCGACGACGACGGCGGCGATGCTGTCGAGCAGGTAATTGTCGAATTCGTTCTGCTGGGCGCTGCCGAAATGGGCCACTCCGAGCATGCCGGCGAAGCCGGAACAGACGGCGGAGATGATCAGCACGGAATTGACGATCCAGCGCACGTTGACACCGGAATATTCCGCGGCCTCACGGTTCCCGCCCACCATGTAGACGTAGCGGCCGAAGCGCGTGTAGCGGAGCACGAGATGCGAGATCAGCATCACCAGCGCCGCCATCACCGCGATCCAGGGCACCGGGCCGATCGAGCCGCTGCCGAGCGTCTGGATCAGGGGCGGAACGGCATAGGCGATCTGGCCGCGCACGAGAACGGCGCAGATGCCGGCGCCGATTTCCAGCATCGCGAGCGTGGTGATGAAGGAGGGGAGCCCGATCATCGTGGTCGCCGCGGCGTTCACTCCGCCGAGCAGGAAGCTCGCGGCGAATCCGAGGAGAATGGCCCATCCTCCGGACAGGGGGATGTTGGCGATGTTGACGCTGGAATCCTGCACGGTGAAGAAGGCAATGACGACGCCGGCGACGTTGGCGATGGCAGCGACGGAAAGATCGATCTCGGCGCAAAGAATCACGAAGGTGAGGCCGACCGCCATGATGCCGGTGATGGAAATCTGCTGCAGCACGTTCTGCAGGTTGGCGAAGCTGAGGAAGGACGGGCTTGCGATGCCGAAGAAGGCGACCAGGAAGACGAGGGTCGCGAAGGGAGCGATCGTGCGCAGCCGGTCCTTCAGGATGCGGCGCGTCCGGCCGGCGGTGCGGCGCTCCGTGCGGGCTGTCGCGTCCATCCGGGGCGCCTCAGGCCGCCGCCAGAAGCTCGTCCTTGCCGACCCACTGGGCAGCGAATTCGCGTGTCATCGCGCCCTTCTTCATGACCAGGATGCGGTCGGCAAGCGAAAGGACGGTTTCGGGTTCGGTGGAGATCACGATGACGCCGATGCCCTCATCGCGGACCTTGCGGATGATACGCACCACGTCCTCCTTGGCGCCGACATCCATGCCGCGGGTCGGCTCGCTCAGGATCAGCACCAGCGGCTGTCGCGTCAACCATTTCGCCAGTGCGACTTTCTGCTGGTTGCCTCCGGAGAGCGCGCCGAGGCGGATCTCGGCCGATGGCGGGCGGATGCCGAGATCGCCGATGCGGGCGTGAGCGATGGTGCGTTCACGTGCCGGGCGGAGCATGAAGCGGTGGATATGGTCGAGGATGGCGATCGAGACATTCTTGTAGACGGGCTCCTGCGCGAACAACATGCTGCGGCGGCTTTCCGGGACAAAGGCGAGACCGGCGCGGCGGGCCCGGCTGGTGCTGGAAAGCCTGACCGGGCGGCCGGCGAGCCGCAGCGTGCCGCGTTCGGCCGGCCGGCGGCCGAACAGGCTCTTGGCCAGCTCGAGCTGACCCGAGCCCATGAAGCCGTAGATGCCCAGCACTTCTCCGGAGTGCAGCCGGAATGAGATGTCGGAAAAGGCGCCGGTGAGGGAAAGCCCCTCGACCTCCAGGGCGACGTCGGTTTCGGGGCGGCCTCGAAGCTCGACGCGGTTGACGTAGCTGTCTGCCAGCTCGCCATGGTCGCGGCCGATCATGTTCTCGATCAGCCACGCCTTGTCGATGGTCGGGACGGCGGCATGGGCGATCCGCCGCCCATTGCGGAACACGGTGACGGAATCGGAAATTTGCAGGACATCGTCGAGGAAATGCGAAATGAAGATGATGCTGCGGCCGCTTTCGCGAAGTCTTCGGAGAAGGGAAAAGAGGCGCTCGATCTCCGGTGGGGAGAGGGCGGAGGTGGGTTCGTCGAGGATGATGATCCTGGCCCCCGAGAAGAGCACGCGGGCAAGTTCGATGAGCTGCTGGAGCCCGAGCGGAAGAGTGCCAAGGATGGCGGCGGGATCGGCCTCGATGCCGAGGCTTTCGAGTTCGCGGGCGGCCTCGCGGCGCATACGCGGCCAATCGACGGTGCCGAAGCGGGTCAGCGGCTGGGCGCCGAGGAAGACGTTTTCGGCAACCGTGAGCTGGGGGACGAGCGAGAGTTCCTGGTGCACCATGCCGATGCCGGCATCGCGCGCATCGCGCGCGGAGGTGAATGAGACGGGCCGGCCGGCAAGCTGCATGCGGCCCTGGTAGGCCGCATGCACGCCGGCGATGATTTTCATCAGCGTCGATTTGCCGGCGCCGTTCTCGCCGACGAGGCCGTGGATCTCACCTTCACTGAGCGTGAAATCCACCTCCCTGAGCGCCGCGACGCCTCCAAAGGACTTGGAGATGCCGCGGAGCTCGAGGAGCGGTTTCGGCTGCTCTCCCTCCATGCCGCCTCAGATCAGGAAGTGCTGTTCCATCCACAGCATTCCCGGTGCATTGGCGTCGGTGACGACCGGCCCGTCGGCGACGATGTTCTTCGGGATTCCGGCCCCGGTCTTTTCGCCACCGACCATCGCGGCCACACCCGCGACCATCGCGTAGCCATGAATGCGGCAGGAGGGGTTGCGGACCGTTGCGGTCATCTTGCCGGCCAGCACCGCCTCGAGCGCCGGCGGCATGGCATCGCAGCCGCCGATCTTGATGCTGGTGCGGTGGCGGCCGACCATGACCTTGTAGGCGGCGAGCGCCATGTCGTCATTGTGGAAGTAGGCGGCGTCGATCTTCGGGAAGCGCGTGAGCAAATCCTCCCACAGGCGCGCGGTCTTGGCGACGTCCCAGTCCGCCGGTGAGGTGTCGAGCACCTTGATCTTCGGATAGTTCTTCACGACCGAGAAGAATCCCTTGGCGCGGCCCTGGGCGCCGGTATGTCCAAGCGCACCCTGGGTCATGACGATGTTGCCCTCGCCGCCGATGGCGTTCACGAGGGCCTGGGTGACGGCGGCGCCCATGAAGATATTGTCGGGAGCGATGAAGCTGTGGACATTGATCTTGTCCAGCGGGGCGATCAGCGTGTCCATGTCGATGACGGGAATGCCGGCGTCGATCATCTTCTGCACAGGCTGGGTGAGCGTGCCTTCGCCGAAGGCCTGGATGGCGACGAAGTCCCACTTCTGGGAGGCCATGTCATCGATCGCGGCGCGCTGCTTCACGGCGTCAAGCTCGCCGTCGAACCAGGTGACGGAGACATTGAAGAGCTTGCCCCAATATTCCGCCGCCTGCTTGCCCTGGGCGCACCAGGTCGCCTGCAGGCCGGCGTTCGAGTAGGCTGCCTTGAGCGGCTTCGGCGAGCGACCGACGGCGGCCATGGCCTCGGCGAGCGCCGGCTCGATCCCGAACCCGGCGAGCATGGCCCCGGCGGCTCCGGCGGCACCCATTCCGGCAAGGAACCCACGCCGGCGCGTTCTGATCTGGTTCTCTGATCTGGACATTTGCTGCTCTTCCTCCCTTGGCCACGATTGGCCAGGGGTTTTCATAGCCGCAGTCGGACGGGTGAGGGAAGAGGAGGCACCGGGCCGGGTGCGGGGGCACGCCAGTGTGGCGCGACCCGTCTGGAAATGAACCGTGGCCCTGTCCTATCCTGTGTTGTGGAGCGGCGCGGGGATGGCCCGCGTGAGAGGAAACGGGACGAGAAGATGCAGCTC